>DXFP01000004.1 GCA_019114385.1 Candidatus Ligilactobacillus excrementigallinarum
AAGCCGTTGCTAACGTAAACGATATTATCGCAAAAGAAATCGTTGGTTACGAAGTTACAGATCAAGTTGCTATCGATAAAGCAATGATTGCTTTAGATGGTACACCAAACAAAGGTAAGTTAGGTGCTAACGCAATCTTAGCTGTTTCAATCGCTGTTGCACATGCTGCTGCAGATGAATTAGAAGTTCCTTTGTACAACTACATTGGCGGTTTCAACGCACACGTAATGCCAACACCAATGATGAATGTTATCAATGGTGGTGCTCACTCAGCAAACAAAGTTGACTTCCAAGAATTCATGATTATGCCTGTAGGTGCAAAATCAATGAAGGAAGCCGTTCGCATGGGTTCAGAAACATTCCACCACTTGCAAGCTATCTTAAAAGAAGCTGGCAAGTCAACAGCTGTTGGTGATGAAGGTGGTTTTGCTCCTGACTTTGCTAACAACGAAGAACCATTACAATACCTTGTACGTGCTATCGAAGATGCTGGTTACAAGCCAGGTAAAGATGTTGCTATTGCAATGGACGTTGCTGCTTCAGAACTTTGGAACGACGAAGACAAGAAGTACAAGTTACGTTGGTCAACAGGCGAAGAATTCTCAACACCAGAATTCATCAAATACATCGAAAGCTTAGTTGAAAAGTATCCTATCATCTCTGTTGAAGACCCAATCGATGAAAACAACTGGGATGACTGGGTAACAATCACAAGTGAACTTGGCAAGAAGGTTCAATTAGTTGGTGACGACTTCTTCGTTACAAACACAGAATACTTGCGTAAAGGTATCAAGATGGGTGCTGCAAACTCAATCTTAATCAAAGTTAACCAAATCGGTACATTAACAGAAACAATGGAAGCTATCGAAATGGCTAAAGAAGCTGGTTACACAGCTATTGTTTCACACCGTTCAGGTGAAACAGAAGATACAACAATTGCTGACTTAGTTGTTGCTACAAATGCTGGTCAAATCAAGACTGGTTCAATGAGCCGTACAGACCGTATTGCTAAGTACAACCAATTAATGCGTATCGAAGATCAATTGACAAGCAACGTTGCAGAATACAAGGGTATTCACTCATTCTACAACTTAAGCGAACAAGCTCGTCAAGACATCATCAACAAATAATAATTTGGAATAATGATGTGAAAGAGGAAAATCAAATTTTGGTTTTCCTCTTTTTTTTATAAAGAAAAAATACTATAATTTTTTAAGTAACCTTGTAAATTAGAAGAGGAATTATTGTAATGGGTAAGAAGGATGAAGCGTTAGATTTAACGCGTTTTAAGTTTATTGTTAAAGGCCTTGGAGTAGGGCTGATTGTTGGTTTTATTGTCAGTTTATTTCGCTTTGTAATTGAAATTGGTCTGCATTTCGTTTTAATTGCATATCATTTTATGCGAAATCATCCGGGATATATTATTCCTTGGGCACTATTAATGTTATTGATTGCTTTGATTAATTCACGATTGATCAAAAAAGATCCGAATATTATGGGATCTGGGATTCCGCAAGTTGAAGGTCAATTGGCTGGCGAAATAGAAATGAATTGGTGGAGTGTTCTGTGGCGTAAATGGGTCGGAGGCGTATTGGCAATTGCTTCCGGGTTATTCTTAGGTAGAGAAGGGCCATCAATTCAACTTGGTGCAGCAGTAGGTCAAGGATTTGCTGAAAAGACGCATCATAAAGGTGCTGGTAGGCGGGTGTTGATTGCTGGCGGAGCCGCAGCCGGATTATCTGCAGCTTTCAATGCGCCAATTGCATCTTCATTATTCGTTTTGGAAGAGGTTTATCATAATTTTTCTCCATTGATTTGGACAACTGCTTTAAGTTCGGCGGTGGCTTCAGATTTTATTTCAATGAATTTCTTTGGGTTAACACCAGTATTGCATTTGCGTTATTTTGAATCTTTTCCAATAAAGTATTATTTCTTGCTTGTTTTTTTAGGGATTTTCTTAGGTATTTTAGGTAAATTATATTCATTTTTAACGCTAAATATTGATAAAGTCTATGCGAAATTTAAATGGCTGCCTCGCGATTTAGATTCGATTATTCCATTAATATTAGTAATTCCGCTTGGATTGATTTGGCCTGAAGTTTTAGGTGGCGGAAATGCTGTGGTCTTAGGAATTAGTAATTTTTGGTCCAGTGCTTGGATTTTGTTTGTTCTCTTTGTAGTTCGATTGTTGTTCTCAACAATTTCATATGGTTCAGGTTTACCTGGAGGAATCTTTTTACCAATTTTGACGTTAGGAGCTATTATTGGCGCTTTTTATGGAAAAATTTGTGTCGATTTAGGATTAATGCCTAAATGTTTGATTATTAATTGCGTAATTTATTCAATGGCGGGATACTTTGCATGTATCGGGAAAGCACCATTTACCGCAATTTTATTGATTACAGAAATGGTTGGATCATTAAGTCATTTAATGCCGCTTGCACTTGTATCATTAATTTCATATACCGTAGTTGATATTATGCGTGGTCGTCCAATTTACGAAGCAATGTTGGATGATTTATTGCCTGAAAAGGACAAAGAAGCAGAAACTTCGACTTTCCAGGACCGAATCGAAATTCCAGTTTTTGCAGGTTCATTTTTACAAGATACACAAGTCCGTGATTTCCAATGGCCAAAACAATGTCTGTTGATTGCGATTCAGCGGGGTGAAAAGGAATTAATCCCACATGGAGATACTGTGATTCGAAGCGGAGATACTTTGGTGATTTTAACTTCACACGAGAATCGTGCTTGGATACGTCATCGGATTGAAGAATTATCAAAAGCAGTTCATCAGAAGAAACAACTGGAAAAATCTGATGATGAATGATAAAATATAAATTGGTTTTATATAACGGAAGAGTGAGGAGGATAAGTGAATTGTATAATACGCTCTTAACGTTACTTGTAATCGTCTCAATATTAATTATTATTTCAGTTATGATGCAACCTGCAAAGACTGATAATGCGTCATCAGCACTTACTGGCGGCGCAGCTGATCTTTTCAGTAAGCAAAAGCCAAGAGGATTCGAAGCCTTTATGCAAAAGGTAACTGTAGTTTTAGGAATTCTTTTCTTTGCGATTGCTTTAGGTTTGGTTTATATTTCATCAAATTAGCCAATTAAGAGAGGCTGTGACCTAGGTCGCGGCCTTTTTTTACATAAAAGTCAGATTACAAATTAGAGTAGTGAACGAGGAAAATAATGGAAAAACAAGAAATAATCAATCAATTATATAAAAAATTTAATGAAGAACCTGATAAACATTTTTCTGTTAAACAACTGGCAGAATATTTAGACATGGATAAGGGCGCACAATTCAAATTTGTTGTTCAAGCATTAACTCAAATGGAACATGATGATCAAGTCGGATTTGACGAAGATAATCATTATTTCTTGAAGCAAGAGATGCCTCACTTTGATGGTGAATTTCATGCTAATGATCGAGGATTTGGATTTGTAACGGTTGATCCTGAAGAACCGGATTTCTTTATTAATCCATTAAATACAATGTCAGCTTTAAATGGTGATGAAGTTGAGATTGAAATGGTTACTCCCGGCGATCCGGAACATGAGGTTCGTCCAGAAGGTAAAATTGTTGCCATTAAGGATCATGCATTAACTCAGGTAGTAGGTGAATTTAAGAATGATGAAGATGCTAATTTGCCTGCAGGAATTATTGGAACAATCCATTTAACAGATAAAAAAATGGCTAACTTGCAAGTTTTAGTTGAAGATAAAGGCTTGCATCCAGTTCCAGGAGAAGTTGTTCTTGCTGATATTACTGCATATCCAAGTACAAGTCTTCCAGGAATCTTAAAAGTTGTGCCGGTTAAGGTAATCGGAAATGTTAATGATCCTGGAGTAGATATCTTACAAGTTGTCTATAAACATGATATTCCAACTGAATTTCCAGATGATGTATTAGAAGAAATCAGCCATATTCCTGATTACGTTACTGATGAGGAAAAGAAAGGTCGAGTAGATTTAACTGATCAAAAATTAGTTACAATTGATAGTATTGAATCAAAAGATTTGGATGATGCGGTTAATGTATGGAAATTACCAAATGGAAACTTTCACTTAGGTGTCCACATTGCGGATGTTTCACATTATGTAACTCCAGGCAGTCCGTTGGATAAAGAAGCTTTTGAACGCGGAACATCAGTTTATTTGACTGACCGGGTAATTCCAATGTTACCGCATAAATTATCAAATGGAATTTGTTCATTGAATCCGCATGTAGAGCGGTTAGCAATGACTTGTGAAATGGAAATTAATCAAGATGGTCAAGTAGTTAACCATAAGATTTTTCCAAGTATTATCAAGTCAACTGAACGAATGACGTATGTTGCGGTCAATAAAATTTTGGAAGCTCATGATGAAAAGACAATGGAACGCTATCGCGAATTAGTACCTATGTTTGAAGACATGGCTGAATTGCATAAGATTTTGTTGAAGATGAGAAAACGGCGTGGAGCGATTGAATTTGAAGATGATGAAGCTAAAATCATTTTAGATGATGATGGTCATCCAATTGATATTCAATTGCGGCAACGTGGGACGAGTGAACGAATGATTGAATCGTTTATGTTGGCTGCTAATGAAACAGTAGCTGCGCATTATAATAACTTGCATGTTCCATTTGTTTATCGGATTCATGAAAAGCCAAAAGAAGAAAAGATTGCTACATTCTTAGAAACTTTATCAGCATTAGGGGTTGAGGTTACAGGTAAAAAGACGGATGTTCAACCTAAGATGTTGCAAGGTATCTTGAAAAAGGTAGCTGGTAAACCAGAAGAACCAATGGTATCAACGATGCTTTTGCGTTCAATGCAACAAGCTAAATATGATGATCATCCAATTGGACACTTTGGATTGGCTGCAAAGGATTATACTCACTTTACTTCTCCAATCAGACGTTACCCTGATTTAACTGTACACCGTTTGATTCGTTATTATGCTGAAAATGGAACGGGTGCAGCAGCACAAGAAAAATATAAGGATAAATTGCCTGAATTAACAAAGCATAGTTCAGAAATGGAACGACGTGCAATTGATGCTGAACGTGAAACTGATGACTTGAAGAAAGCAGAGTATATGGCTGATCATGTAGGTGAAGAATTTGATGCAGTAGTAAGTTCAGTAACTAAGTTTGGAATGTTTATTTCATTACCAAACACCGTTGAAGGCTTAATTCATATTAGTGAGTTAAAAGATGATTTTTACGTTTACGTTGAAAAGCAAATGGCGTTGGTTGGCCGTCGGAGTAAACGAACCTTTAGAATTGGACAACCAGTTAGAGTTAAGTTGATGGATGTCAATGTTGAGCTACATGAAATTAACTTTAAATTGTTAAATCCAAAAGATGCGCCGAAAACTGATTTGCTTGAAGGAGTAGAACTTCCTGAAATGCATAAGCGCTTTAATCAAAGTCGAGATGGTAAAAAGCGTGATAGTCATCGCGGCAACCGCAAAGGAAATTATAAGCGAAATAATCACCGCAATGGGAATCAACGTCGTAACAATAATAACCACAAGCGAAATGATAACAATCGCTATCACCATTAACTAAGAGGTGAGTTTTGATGAAAAAGCAAGTCAAAAATAGTGCACTTGCACAAAACAAGAAAGCTCGGCATGATTATAATATTCTGGAAACGGTTGAAGCAGGATTAGTTTTAACTGGAACAGAAATTAAATCAGTACGGGCTAGTCGAATAAATTTAAAAGATGGTTACGCACAAATTCATAATGGCGAAGCATGGTTAATGAATGTCCATATTTCAGAATATGATCAAGGCAATCGTTTCAATCATGATCCATTAAGACCGCGGAAATTACTTTTGCATAAAAAAGAAATCAATAAGTTAGCAGGACAGACAAGTCAACAAGGAATTACATTAGTTCCGTTAAAGGTTTACTTGAAAAATGGTTTTGCTAAAGTCCTTTTAGGAGTTGCTAAAGGTAAGCATGAATATGATAAGCGAGAAACGATTAAGCGGCGTGATCAGGAACGCGAAATTCGACGGACATTAAAAAATTACGGATAATAAAAGATTATGTCGAAGTGACTCAAAAAAACTGGACACTTTATTAGTAAAGCGACCTGGGGCTGAGTTCTGTATTCAACAGGATTCATCTCTTTTAATTTAATTCTGTCATATATAAAAATACTGATGAATTGATTCAATCAATTCATCAGTATTTTTATATATAATCTTCATAATCAAAAACATTTCACATTTCAAAACATTAGAGAAATTTTTCATTAAATAAATAATAGAAGTATTCCTTCTTAATTGGATAATACTATTTGTTAATGCGAAAAGCCATTTCATTTCCAAGTTCTTTGTGAATCAATGGATGAATTAGATGATAGCTTTTGTTCTGTGCCCAGTAATTTAAAATTGCAATCAAACATAAGCAAAGAGGTTCATGTTTGTAAGTATCAATTGAAACAATTAATTGTCGTGGAAAACCAGTAGTTAACTTAGTAGTCATTATGCGATTATTAAATTTAAGAATGCGGTATTTCATCTTTTTTAAATTGCCAATTACAATCCAATGCAGTTGAGGTAAATAAAAGAATTCGGAAGTTGAATTTAACGGTCGTACAAACTTACATACTGGTTGATGATTTTGAAAAATTGTAAATTCTGGCATCATTCCAGTTTTAGTTTGTATAATTTTTGCTAATTCGTTACCATAAACGTCATTTACAGAAAAACCACTATGTTTGATTCCCCAACGACCGGTAATTAAGTATTTAATATTATTATTTTGATTTCTCACAGTTAGCGTGCTGTTCGCAGTAAGTGTTTCCTGATTGATATATAGTGCACGCATCTAAATCACCTGTTTCAACTATTTTTGTTAAGTTCAGTTAAGATTGCCTTTCCTACACCGTCATTGATATTTGTATCAGCTAAATGATTTGCGACGTGTTTAACTTCATCAGTTCCATTTTCCATTGCATAGCTGACACCTGCAACTTTTAACATTGAAACATCGTTGTTATTATCGCCAATTGTCATTACATTATCCAAAGGAATATTAAACATATCAGCATATTTTTGCAATGCGATTCCTTTTTGTGCATTGATATGGTTGATTTCAATATTTCGTTCTCCAGATGAAGTTACAACTAATTCTGGATTTGCAGCAAACTTTTCACGATATTGTCGAAGAACTGTTTGACCTTCTTGACTGAATGTAACAATCTTATAAATTGGATTGTGCGGATCATCTAAGATTTCTTGATAATTTTGAACGTATTTGATATTGACTAATTCCATGCGGGCAGATGCTAAACTAACTGCTAACTTAAAAGGAGTATCTGGATGAATGCTGGTTAGTAATTCAGCAAAGTTTTCAATTCGTTTCGATTTATTATCAGAACAAACTCCATTTTTAGTTACGACTTCAAAGTATAGGTTGGCTTTTTTTAATACAGTCATGATTTTAGCTGCTAGACTTTGTGGAATTGGAGTGGAATCAATTGTATTTCCAGCGGCATCTAAAATTAAAGCCCCATTAATTGAAATCATTGGACATTTAATTCCGACTTGATCAAGTAAAGGTTTGACTTCATAGTAAGAACGTCCTGAAGAAACCACAAATTGAACTCCTTGTTTTTGTGCTTGCTTGATTGCATCGGCATTGAATTTTGAGATGGTCATTTCGCCATTAAGTAAAGTACCATCCATGTCTGAAGCAATTAATTGAATCATGAAACTACCTACCTTTTTGCTTTATTTAGTTATATTTTATCATGGATCAAAGGCAAAATATATTATCATTTATCTCAAGGAAATCATTCTATCGCTGCATCAGAAATTATGATAAAATAGGCGATGAGGTGGCGAAAATGAAAACATTAATTCATAATGACTGGCAAGAAGTTTTAGCAAGTGAATTTGAGAAACCCTATTATGCACAGTTGCATCAATTTCTCAAAAATGAATATCAAAATTATAATATTCATCCTGATATGTATCATATTTTTCAAGCATTTGAATGGACTCCGTTTGCAAAGACTAAAGTGGTCATTTTGGGACAGGATCCATATCATGAACCTCACCAGGCACACGGATTAAGTTTTTCAGTTTTACCAGGCGTTCCAGTACCGCCTTCATTGCAAAATATTTATAAGGAATTGCAAAGTGACCTAGGTATTAAGCCGGTCAACCACGGTTACTTGAAAAAGTGGGCACAACAAGGTGTCTTATTGTTAAACTCAGTGTTGACTGTTCGAAATGGACAGGCTTTTTCACATCGTGGCAAGGGTTGGGAACAATTAACGGATGCAGCGATTCAAAAATTATCTAAGCGGCCTCAACCCGTTGTCTTTATCTTATGGGGAAAGGCAGCCCAGGCAAAAGAAAAGTACATTGACACAACTACGAATATTGTGATTAAATCTGCACACCCCAGTCCATTATCCGCTAATCGGGGCTTTTTCGGTTCGCGACCATTTTCAAAAGCAAATGCAGCGTTAGAAGCAATGGGAGAAAAGCCGATTGATTGGCAGTTGCCGGAACACGTAACTGAAAGCGATCACTAGGAGGAATTAACTATGAATTTAATTGATCAATTAAAACAAAAAATTGAAGGAAAGCACATTAAAGTGGTTTATCCAGAAGGCAGTGACGAAAGAATTGTAAAGGCTGCTGTTCGGTTGGCACAAGACAATTTAGCAGATCCAATTATTCTAGGAACTAAAGAAGAAGTTGAAGCTATTCTTGCAAAACATCAAATGAATTTACCAGCTAACGTTGAAATTATTGATCCTAAGACTTATCCAGATAATTTATTTGATGAAATGCTTGATAGTTTCTTAAAACGGCGTGCAGGCAAAAATACTGCAGATCAAGGCCGTGAATGGTTACGGAATGTAAATAATTATTTTGGTACAATGCTCGTTTATATGAAAAAAGCAGATTGCATGGTTTCTGGAGCAATTAATCCAACTGGTGACACTGTGCGTCCAGCTTTACAATTAATTAAAACAAAACCAAGTGTTTCACGAACAAGTGGAGCATTTATTATGACACGTAACGATGGTCAAGAAACATATGTTTTTGCTGACTGTGCAATTAACATTAATCCAACTGCCCAAGAATTAGCTGAAATTGCAGTTGAAAGTGTAAAAACAGCACGGTTATTTGACATTGATCCTAAGGTTGCAATGTTGAGTTTTTCAACCAAAGGCTCAGCTAAATCTGAAGAAGTAACGAAAGTGATGGAAGCCACAACTTTAGCTCAAAAGATGGCTCCTGATGAAGAAATTGATGGTGAATTACAATTTGATGCAGCTTTAATTCCAAGTGTTGGTGAAAGCAAGGCTCCAGGTTCAAAAGTAGCAGGTCATGCAAATGTCTTTATTTTCCCTGATTTACAATCTGGAAATATTGGATATAAGATTGCTCAACGGTTAGGCAACTTTACAGCGATTGGACCAATTTTACAGGGATTAAATCAACCGGTATCTGATTTATCTCGCGGTGCCTCAGAAGAAGATGCTTATCAAGTTGGAATCATTACAGCGGCACAAACAACAATGGAGTAGACTTGGTATGTTAGAAATTAAAGTTCAATCAGCAGCAGAAACACAAAAAATAGCAACTCAGTTAGCGCAATTTTTGCAAGCTGGTGATGTATTATTACTTGATGGTGATTTAGGTGCAGGCAAAACGACATTCACAAAGGGATTGGCAGAAGGCTTGGGAATTCATCGCAATATTAAGAGTCCAACATTTACCATTATCCGTGAATATCAAGAAGGGCGCTTGCCATTGTATCATATGGATGTGTATCGCCTAGAAGAAACGGGCGGCGAAGATTTAGGCCTAGAAGAATATTTTGAAGGCGACGGCGTTTCAGTAGTTGAATGGTCACAATTTGTGGATGATGAATTGCCTACTGAATATTTGATTATTCATTTGGTAAAGGATGAAAATGACGATCAAGTTCGATATTTAAAATTTGAGCCGCATGGAAAACATTATGAACAGTTAGTAGAAAAACTGCAGCATGAATAATGTGATATAGAGAAGATGTGACAAATATCCAAAAACGGGGATGCAGTAAAGAAAAAGCTGTATGAATTATTATGTATTGGTTCGGAGGGCTTTGAACTTACAAGCATGCCCGTTTTTTTGAAACTCGATTATGCGGATATAGAAAAAATGAACTTCTGTCATAACCTCACTTTTGATTTCATTAATTTTGCCATCAGATTTGAAACGGATTTCATGACCATGCTAAAATGAAATTAACTTAAATCAAGGAGGTACCTATGAAATATCTCATTACATTGTTAAGTGTGGTACTGCTATTAGGTGGATGCAGTAATTCAAATTCTGAAAGTAAAAAGACAAGTTCAAGCAGTCAAACTGAAACTTCTTCAGCTATTGAATCATCAGTTAAAAAAGAAGATAGTAAAGTTGAATCTTCTTCGCAAATGAATGCAGAAAGTTCACCTCAGATGAGTACAGCAAGTATTACATCTTCTCAAGTTGAAAAATCAAGTAAAACAGATCTTAAAAATTTAACTGCAACACAGGTAAATCAATGGGTATACAATGCTATGACTACTCAAGCGCCAATGAATGCTTTTATCTTTACTCAATCAAAAGACGAGTCTGGTTGTATTGTAATTCAAGTTAAAGAAAATCATCAAAGTGATTGGATGAAACAACATAGTGCAGTAGAAGAAGTAAATCCAACCGTTGCATATTATCGAATCGATGCAGCAGGTAATTTACAAAAAGGTATGCCTGGTTCAAATTGGGATAATACTAATGTTCCATATCCTGGAAATTAAAAAGTTATTTAATGATCGTGAATCAAAACTAGCTGACTTTTTGATTTACTGAAATATTGTTTAATTTTATTTTTGAATGATTGTGGATTATTTTTCATCCAAAATAAGTTATGGACATATTAACTAAAATTTTGAAAAAGGTGTATTGACATATTTGAAAGAAAAAATAGACTAAAAAAATCCCCTATTTAGGGGATTTTTTAGTATCAATACATCTTAATCAATGCTTTGATAGTTTTTCGATTTGCCATATCTTGATAAGCTTGATTAATTTCATCTAAACTATATGATTTAGTAAAGACTCTGCCTGGATTTATTTGGCCATCAAGAACTGCCTTTAATAATTTTTGTTTGTCATACGTAGTAACTGGTGCAGGTCCGCCGGTAAGTTGTACATTACGATAAAAGGTTTCAGCAGGATCCATACTTGATCCATGTGGTAAGCCAACGCGTCCGATTTTTGCACCAGGACGTGCACAGACAATTGCTTGATGAGTTGACTGCTCTGCACCAACACATTCAAGAACAGCATCTGCACCTGCATTATTGGTTAATTGCATTACATGTTCGATAGCAGCATCGTCACGTTCAGAAACAATTTCAGTTGCACCGAAATCTTTTCCTAAGGCTGCGCGATCTTCGTGATGACTCATTAAAATGATTTGCTTTGCCCCGCGTAATTTAGCAGAAATTACTCCGCATAAACCAACTGCACCATCACCAATTACTAATGCTGTATCACCAGGTTGAACGTTTGCTGTGCGTGCAGCGTGATAACCGGTTGCCATTACATCAGCCAATGTTAAAAGTGAAGCAATCATGTCTTCTGTATAATCTTCTGGTTTACCGGGTACTTTAACTAGTGCCCATTGACCGTGGGAAAAACGCATATATTCTGCTTGAGCATTTGCACTGAAATTTTGCTTATGATTTAAACAAACTCCATCATAACCGGCAAGACATGCTTCACAATGACCACAACCATGAGTAAAAGGTGCAATTACAAAGTCGCCTTTTTTGACAGTAGTGATTGCTGAGCCGGTTTCTTCAACGATTCCCAATGCTTCATGACCATCATTGATTAATTCAGGGTTATGAGTCTGTAATCCACGATATGCCCATAAATCTGAACCGCATACACATGTTCGAATAACTTTAATAATCACATCATCATCTGCTTGAATAGTTGGTTTAGCAGTTTCTTCAACGGTAACAAATCCAGCTTTTTTAAATACTGCAGTTTTCATTTTCTGCATCTCCTTTA
>DXFP01000037.1 GCA_019114385.1 Candidatus Ligilactobacillus excrementigallinarum
ATGAACAGAAAAATCACCCGATTCATCATATAAACCTGCTGTTGTCATAATTGATTTAACTATTTTTGCACTTTCTTCAGAAACTATTCTTTCATTATCCCATGGCGCAATGCCTTTATTGGCTAATACTCCAGCTAAATTTGCTAAATCCATTGTATTTACATTTAATGAACACTGTTTAAAATACGAATCCAAAACATCTTCTACATCGCCCTCAAACATTCTATTATTTTTCATATAATATGCTAAAGATCGATTTATATCACCTGTCTTAGATTCTGATTTATAAATTTCAGTATTTAGTGTAATCTCATTATCGTTACATATCTTCTTTACAAAATTTAATATTTGATTAAATCTTTCATCACTATTTGAACCAGTAATTAATGAATTAATTACAATTGCCCCAGTATTAACAAAAGGATTCATAGGATATTTTCTATTTTCAATTTCCATGTTTAGGATTGAATTAAATGAAAATCCTGTAGGTTCTGCATCAACTTTCTTAAATATTTTCGATATACCATTTTGTTCAATTGCAAGAAGTAAAACTGGAACTTTAGATATACTTTCAATTGCAAATCTTGTTTGGTAGTCTCCAATGTTAATAATATTATTAGAATGCAAATCATATACAGTTAATCCAAGTTCATCGGGTCTTACTTTAGATAGTGCTGGAATGTATGTTGCTACTTTCCCATTCACATATTGATTCTTACTCTTTTTAACAATTTCCATTAATGTTTTTTTATTCATAATATTCAACTCTCTAAAAAAATATTTTTAAATTAAGTATAAATTTTGTGTACAGTCATTCAAGCATTTTTACTGCAATTAATCTCAGCATTAAAATATAAATGCTAATAATTGAATTAGATATACAAATGTTTTATAAATTAGAAAGAAGGGAGAAAAATAATGAATAAGAATCAAAATACTTACACTTTTCGGTTTCTTTTGCTACCTCATCCGCATTGCCGGCAAAAGATAGGAAAATTTATCAAATTGTTTTAATATCAAGCTTCATTATTGCATTAATAGTGCCATTTATTATTTATGCTTTTCATAAACACTATGGTAATAAAAATGATAACTTTAAGATTCGACACTTACGTAGTAATGATGTAAATAAGTTTGTTCGTCTGGTAGGTCGTGGTGAATATTATATGGAACATGAATTAAAACACAAATAAAGGAGATTGATTAATATGTTATTTAGTAGAAATGATCAAGAGGAATCAAAATATTTAGATCCCATTTTTGGAAACGAACATGAATCACGTGATTTACCAAAATATAAATTTGCAGATAAGTCTGTTCAACCAAGAGTGGCATATCAAATGGTAAAAGACGAACTTGAGGATGAAGGTAATGCTCGTCAAAATTTAGCAACTTTCTGTCAAACATATATGGAACCGGAAGCAACTAAAATTATGGCAGAAACTCTTGAAAAAAATGCGATTGATAAATCTGAATATCCACGAACAACAGAAATCGAAAATCGTTGCGTAAATATGATTGCTGATTTATGGCATGCGCCAAAAGATGAACAATTTATGGGAACTTCAACTGTTGGTTCCTCAGAAGCATGTATGTTAGGCGGACTTGCAATGAAATTTTCTTGGAGAGAAAGAGCCAAAAAATTGGGTCTTGATTTAAATGCTCATAAACCAAATTTAGTAATTTCTTCTAGTTATCAAATTTGTTGGAAAAAATTCTGCACTTATTGGGATATTGAAATGCGTGAGGTTCCCTTAGACAGAGAGCATTTATCTTTAAATATGGATAAAGTAATGGATTATGTCGATGAATATACTATTGGAATTGTTGGTATTATGGGAATCACATATACAGGCCAATATGATAACATAAAAAAACTAGATGAACTTGTTGAAGAATATAATAAACATACTGATTATAAAGTATATATTCACGTTGATGCAGCATCTGGCGGCTTTTATACACCATTCATGGAACCTAAGATTGATTGGGATTTTAAATTAAAAAATGTTGTTTCAATTAATGCATCTGGACATAAATTTGGATTGGTTTATCCAGGTATTGGTTGGGTACTTTGGCGTGATAAACGTTTCTTACCTAAAGATTTAGTATTTAATGTGAGTTATTTAGGTGGCGAGATGCCAACAATGGCAATCAATTTCTCACGCAGTGCTTCTCAAATTATTGGACAATATTATAATTTTGTAAGATATGGTTTTGCTGGGTACCATGATATTCACCTGCGTACTCATAAAGTAGCTGAATATATTATTGAAGAAATCAAAAAAATGGGCCGATTTGATATCGTAAATGGAGCAGATCATCTTCCAATTTTATGTTATTCATTAAAAAAGAATCTAAATCAAAATTGGACGCTTTATGATTTAACTGATCATTTACGTATGCGTGGTTGGCAAGTACCAACATATCCAATGCCAGATAATCTTAATGATTTAATTGTTCAAAGAATTGTTTGTCGAGCTGACTTAGGTATGAACAATGCTGTAGAATTAATTGAGGATATGAAAGCTTCAATTAAAGAATTAGATAATGCACGTTTAGTTGATAAATTTAAAGATTCTCATCCTAAAAATTATGGATTTACACATTAATTGAATTAGTTTTAAAGAATAAAAAAGCATTAGCTAAATTATTTAAATTTAATTTAGCTAATGCTTTTTATTTGCAATTTCATGTTCTGTCAAATATTGACTCCGTCCAATTGGATGAATAAATTTATTTACATCCTTGCTTTCTACATGTTGTACTTTAAAGTTTCGATTTTCTTTTCCAAAATGTTTACGCATTGCGTATATTACAAAAGGTAATATTACAGCAACACTAAAACTCAGAATCAATACAAACTGGTACTTCTTACCTGCAGTAATTGATAATGAAGATGGAGTTACAAATGAAATCAAAAATGCAAAGATTGACAGTACAAGTCCAGAAATTGCAAGGCAAATTTTTCCAAATTTTCCTCCTGGAGCACTATATGATCGTGGTCGCTTTGAAAAACGGAAAATTAAACTGATATAGCTAATAAAAATTAAAATATAACAAAGTAAGTATATTACAACTGTCAATGAAACGGCAGCTAAGAATGAAACATTATCGCTTCCACCACCAAAAGTTAATATTGCATCCCACGCTGTTACAACCAATCCTTGCATAATTAAGATTGGCACTGGAACTCCTTTTGAGTTTAATTCTCTAAATTTAGCAGGAAGCAAGCCTTTTTGAGCAGCAACATAAATTCCTTTTGTTGGTCCAATAATCCATGAAGCAATTTCTGCAATGACACCAAAAGCAATAAGGAAAGCCATTAATTTAACAAACCAATCTAAATGATTGTAAAAATGATGTACTAAAGTTGAAAATGCTTGAATTACACCTGCACTTAATGATAATTGCTTTTGTGGAACAGCAACGGCAACACTTAATCCACCTGCTCCATCTAAAAAAATCGTTAAAAAAATCAGCATGATAATCACCAATGGATAATTTTTCTTAGGATTTTTAAGCTCATTAATATGCGGTGCAGAAGCTTCAATGCCACCAAATGCAAGGATAAATGAGGATGCAACTACAAGTGTTGAAAGTTGCGTAAAATTAGGAATAAATTGATGCCATCCAAAATCAATCATTATTTTACCGCCCTTAATAACATACCAAAGTGCGAACACAAATATTATCAAGGATGGCAACAATATTCCTGCCAAAAAGCCAATTTGAGCAATTTGAGCAGTTTTCTTCGTTCCAGAGAATTGTGTAAAGGTTAATCCCCAGAAAATTATAAGTACACCAATGAATTTAATCCATGGATTATTATTCAATGCTGGACAATTAAAAATATACGCACACGCTCCAAGTACAAAATAACTCATAGTTACAAAACTTACAGTAACTTGAAACCATTCAAAAAAGATGGCCGCGAATCCGAACCGTTGACTTAGTGCGTTACCAACCCATCCGTATACGCCACCATCTTCCCATCCTTTTACACTTGCCATCTCAGCCGCAACTAAAGAGATTGGCATAAACCAAAAAATTCCGAAAATGATCACAAAAAATAAAAGATGTAATTTAGCCGTTGCAAAGGTCGGATACTCATATACCGTTAATACCATCAATGCGGTTAACGATAAAAAATTGAACAAAGACAATTTTCTACTTTTTCCCATTAATTTATACCCCTAAACTATTTTTTCAATCTTAAATATTTTTCATAGTAATCTTTTAATAACTCATTAATTTTTGTAGCAATTTGCTGATATGCCTTACTTGGCAGGTTTGCTTCTGAAACACGAATAATCCCCGATTGTGTTCCAAAGCCAACTCCATCCATTAACACTACACCATTATTTTCAGACAACTTCAGCAAAAAATCAATTTGTGCGAATGATTTCTCAAAGTATTTGCGGAAATCTTTTCCATATTTATCTTCAGCTAATTGATAGATATCAATTAAAGTGTAGTATTTTGCATTTGTGCGAGAATTATCAGCTTTAATTCCCAAACCTTCAACTAAGTCTGAATACCGCTTTCCCACTACATAACGACATTCATCAATATATTTATCAGTTGAACCATCTGCATATACCAAATGAGTTAATGCAAACAAGACTTCCATCATTTGCTGTGGAGTTGATAATCCCGATGTATGATACAAACCAATTGAACGACTATCTGCAGCAACACGCTCAATAAATGGCAATTCTTCAGGCGCAGTATTAACTAAACTATATCTTTGATTTACCTTTTTCTTCACATCTTCAGGTAATTCATGAATAAGACGATCAAAAATATTATTTTTATTCATTGCTAATAATCCTAAACGCCATCCAGTAGCACCATATAATTTTGAAAATGAATAAATTAATAAAGTATTTTCAGGTACTACACTATATACAGTTTGAAAACCATCAACAAACGTACCATAAACGTCATCTGTGATAATCATCAAATTAGGATTTTCCTTAACCACTTCTTTTAATTTTGTCAATACATCAGTATTAAATGCACGTGATGCAGGATTTGTTGGATTTACGATAAACAAAGCTTTGATTGATGGATCTTTTAATTTATCAAATTCTGCTGGATCGACATTCCAATTATTCTTAGGATTTGCTTGTAGCTTAACTTCTACTAATTCATAATCATTTAATTTAGGAATTTGCAAATAAGGAGTAAAAATTGGAGTATTGATTGCAATTTTATCTCCTGGTTTAATCAAATAATTTTCTGCTAATGAATGAAATAAATATACAATTGCTGCTGTTCCACCTTCAGTTGCGAATAATTGGGTAGAATCAGCTAATCTTTCACCATTATAAAGTGTAGATTCCAAATACTTATTTAAAATAATTTCTGCATTTTTTAAAATCCGATTTGGAGTAGGATAAGTATTACCAATAATTCCATTCGTTAATTCTGCAACAAAATCATCCTGGTCAAGTTTTAATTCATTACTTGTATAATTCAAAATATCCATAATAAATTGATCAGTTGGATTATTTTTAACATCTAAAAATGCGTTTAGGCGATCATAAATTCCATTCTTTTCAATATATCCTGCTAAATCGCCACGATTGATAGTTCTTTGTGAATCCAAAATTCCAAATTCGCTTAATCTGGCAAATGCAAGCCGTGCCTTGGTATTTATCCAGTTTGGATTTCCTTTTCCTGCATTTAAAAATTTGTGGTTGTTTTTCTTTGCTAATTTAAGCATTAAACTACTGATTTCAAAAGCTCCTAATTTCTGAAGAGCCTTCTCTTGGTCAGCATCCATAGTAACCCTATCCTTTCTTCTCTTTAACTTATACTGAAATTATAACAGTAAATTATTATTTTTGAGCATCATTTTGATTTTTTTCAAAATTAGATTGCATTATCTTATCCCATGAACTCATTTCATCTAAGAATTTTTTGGCTTTGACATATACTCCGACTTGACTTGCATAAATTTCATCGAGTGCTCTGCGAAGATTAAACTTAGTTACTTGTTTAACCTTAATTGAATTTAATTTACTTAAATCAAGAGTACTAAATTTTCTTAAAAGATAAATTGTGCGTTGATCTAAATGCAATCGATTTTTATCTAAATGAAAATGCTTTTGACAAAGCAGACCGCCATAACTTTCTGAATAATCAAATGGTGGATTAACATTCCCGCAAATTACACACTTCTGCCAATTTGGCTGAACCCCAAAACAACCAAGTAACTTTACTTCAATGATATTTGTTATTACCGCTGCATCGATGCCTTCGTTAATTAATTGTAACGCTTCTGCTATCGTTTTAAACCATCTTTGTGCTAATTCAACTTGCTCATTAAACGCTTGACGAGATAAGCCTAAAATATAAGATGCATAAGCATTTAACTCAATATCTGAAATAATTTGTTGATATTGACTGATTTCTCTAGTGGTTGTAATAAATGAAAGCCCATCGTCATTTATTGTTCCAACATATGTTCCATGAGTAAAAGGTAAAATCGCTGCTCCCATTTTGAAACCACGTTTACGGGCACCTCTTACAAAGAATGTCTTAAAACCAAATCGATCTGTAAGAATCTGCACTAACATATCACGTTCACGATAATCTTTGCGTGAAACAACAATTCCTGTAAATTCTTGATTATATAGACTACCCAAATTTAATCCACCTCCAATCAACTAAAAATTAAGAAGTTGTGGTATAAATCTAGTCTCTTTCTATATTCGTGTAATCAAGTTCTAAAACAAACGGGCATGACTGATTCGAAACTAAACTCCTTGATTCGTTCAGCTTTTTCCTTACAGCATACCCGTTTTTAGCGTTTTGTCTACATCTTCTTAATTTTAATTCTTAAGTAACATAAATAAACCGCCAAACGCAATTAACAAAATGATTACAACAAAATATTTCTCACCTTTCATAAACAATGGGGCATCGGGTGCTTGTTCCCGTCGTGCTTTAATAAATACTGGAATTCCTAAAGCATAAATAATAAATGAAATCAACAAATAATTTATACCTGCTGAAATTCCCATAATAACAATGTAAATTGCTGCTAAAATCCCGATAATTAAACTCTTAATGCGTCCATTTTCTGCAGGATAATTTACATCATTTATTGAAAGTTTAATTAAATATAATGCACTAATTAAGTATGGCGGTACAGTCATTGTAGCAACGATTGTATATGTCATTTCAAATGCATTACTTGCAAAATGAGCAACTAAGATAATGATTTGCATAATTACAGTTGCACTGAATAACGAAAAAATTGGGACTTCATTCTGATTAGTTTTACCAAAGATTTTAGGGAAAGCCCCATCTTTTGCAGCTGCATATGGCATCTCAGCAAGCATCATTGTCCATGTTAACCAACTTGAAAAAACAGAAATAATTAAACCAACTGCCATAATCATTCTGCCAATTGGGTTATGTAATGCAATATCTAAAAGTTGAGCAGATGAAGGCGAAATCATTTTTGCAATCACTCCGTATGAAACGAGTCCTAAAGGTAGAAGTGAAACTAATACATATAGAACTAAACATACAAAATACCCTAATGCAGTTGCTCGTTGAACCTCTTTTTGAGATTTTGCTCGATCTGAAAGAACAACTGCTCCTTCAATTCCACCAAATACCCACAAAACAACTGGTAAGGTCTTCATCACTTGATGAAAAACGCTCCCCATTGCAGGATCATTTGCATTAGGCATTGCATGTATTGCATTGAAATTAGTAGTAAAAGTAATCCATTTAAAATGGACTGCCAATACACCGATAAACAGTAAAATTACAATTAATCTGCCAATGGTTCCAGTAATATTTACCCAACTTGCTTGGCGTACGCCAATTGCAATGATACATGTCATTAACCATAAAATAATGCTAGCACCAATAACAGATGCCCAATTATTTCCACCAGTAAATTTACCAGGAAAGAAATAATCAAGCGTACTCATTAAAAGAACCGCAAATGCCACATTTGAGAAGCATTCGCAAATCCAATAACCCCAAGAGACAAAGAATCCTGTAAATTTACCAAATCCTGCCTCGCCATATTTATATAATCCTGTTGTTAAATCTGGTTTTAATTCTGTTAATTTTAAAAACATTAATGTGACAAACCACATACCAATTCCCACAAAAACCCATGCAATAATTTGGGCCTCTGCTCCTGCATTGTTTGCCATATTTTTAGGTAAATCAAATATTCCGCCGCCAATCATTGCACTCAACACGACAGCAGCTAAACTTAGTAATCCTAATTTTTCTTTTTTCTTGGTCAAAATTCCCACACTCTTTCAAATTATTTTATTTTTTCAGTTAAAAATTAGACGTGAATGTCGATGGGCATTAACCAAGCTATCTGTGTTCAAAATATTAAAATAATTCATTTCATTCACGTCCTTTAATTGAAGTATAGCTTCTATTATACCAGTTAATTTTAAAAAGCAAAATCCTTTTATTATCAATCTTTTTATCGCTTATGATAAAATTTTATTGTAGTAAAAATTCAAAGGATGATTTGTATGACATATGTATTATATGGTGTTTTAGTTATAATCGGTCTGATTACAGGAACAATCACTAGTTTAGTTGGCGCAAGTGCCGTTACATTAATTGTTCCTGCCCTTTCGATGCTATTTCATGTTGATGTTCATACTGCAATTGGAACAAGTTTATTTGTTGATATTATCACTTCCATCGTAGTTGCATATAATTATTACCGCAAAGGTCACGTGGAATTAAAATCTGGTCTCTGGATTGCGATCGCATCTGTAGTTGGAGCTCAATTTGGTGCTAATATCGCCAATGCAACTAAGGGAGTTACTTTATCAGGACTCTTCGGAATCCTTTTAATTTTTTCAGGATTTAACGAATTGCATCGTGCCAAAAAAGGTACTGTCGAACGTAAAAGAATTACTTTCAAACATGAATGGACAGAAATCTTAACTGCCATTTTAATTGGAATTGCAATTGGTATTATCAGTGGTATTTTTGGTGCTGGCGGCGGCGTAATGATTTTACTTGCATTAGTGATTATTTTAGGATTCCCAATGCATATGGCAGTGGGTACTTCGACATTAATTATGGCAATTACTGCTTTATCATCTGATATTGGCTATTTCAGACATGGCCATATTGATTTTCTATTTGGTATCTTATTAGCAATCGGAGCTGTAATTGGAGGTATTCTTGGCTCGAAATATGCAAATAAAATCAATGATAAGGTATTGGCCAAATTCTTAGATGTATTCTTTATTATCATTGGTGTCATTATGCTTATCCAAGCGTTTATTTAATTTATTAAAAAGGCTGTGAAATTAATCACAGCTTTCTATTTTAAGGAGAATCCAATATGCAAAATATTATTCAAATTAAACTACCGCAAAATCCAGATAATGCACCATTCGTTAATACATATTTGATAAAAAATCAAAGGATATTAATTGATGCAGGGCCAGCAAATCTTCAAGCATACCAAATACTTAAACAAACATTAAATGATAATCAGATAGATTTTAATTCTTTAAATGGAATATTTATCACTCATCATCATTTAGATCATATTGGAATGTTGAAATTGATTCCACAAACTGTTCCATTAATTGCGGATCCTACGATTGCATACTTTAGCTCCAAAGAATATTTGAATGATATTATTAAATTTACAAACTCACTTAGATTACCTAATAAAGTAAGTCAAAGTTTACAAAATAAATTACGCAGTCGCTATTGCCCTTTTATTAAGCGGTTTAAGATTATCAACCCGCATTCAACAAATATTTTTTCACGCAAATTAACTGGTCATTCAAATTCAGATTACATTTTTGGATTTAATCAATATTTATTTACAGGTGATTTAGTATTAAAAGGAATTTACTTTAATAAATTAACTGATATCGATCCAGTATCACGAAATTTTTTAAAAAATCAATCTCAATTATATATTGATTCTCTTGAAAAAATTTCAAACAATCAAACAGAAGTATTCCTTCCAGGGCATGGCGAAATCATGCAAAAAGAACAATTAATACGAATCATCAATAAAAATTTGAAACTAATTACCAAACATCAACAATTAATTCAAAAACACAAATTTGAAAATTATACAAAATTAAAAAAGCTAATCTTTCCTTCTGCTTTAAAAATTGATGAATACTATTATCTTTCAGAACTCATGAGTTTTCTTTAAAATTCGTATTCGTTTTTTATCTTAAAGAAAGTTCCACGAATTGTTCCTGCAAGTTTTGATTTTTGTCGTGCAAATTTAAATTTACCATTAAATTCTTCCGGAATTGGCATGTCTTCACACAATTTAAATCCAACGGCACGATTTTTTGCATTCTCTAAATCATACATCACATTTACTGATAACCCATTTTGATAAAATACATATAAGTGTAGAATATCTTCTGTCTTAAATTTAGCAACTTCTAATGGTTTGTATGAAAAAGTCATTTCTCGTTCAGCTAATACCATATTAATTTGCTCGAGAATTTCCGGATGTGATTCTGCTGTGAAAGTTTCAAATTCAATTTTATATTTGTTCCAGTAGTAACGAGCTTCATTGGCTCTTACTCCAGCTAATTGCTTTGCATATGGAGAAGATTCCAATCCTTGTTCACTTACATTTTTAAAACTAATTTTTGCCATATAATCGCCCCTCTCAATCGTTTATAAGTTTGAAATATATCATAAAATAATTAAGAATGTTTTTAATTTTGTCCATTTTTGAACATGACAAACGTTATTAATATATTTAAGTAAAATTATTCGATAAAATATAACTGTAATTAAGTTACTTTAAGTTTTATTTTTAAAGGAGGATTTATTATGAATTATGGCAAAAAAGAAGCAGAAATTTTAGATAAGATTGATCGTGTGATCGTTAAACTAGATGAAAATTTAGCAAAAATGGATGACACTGACAATAAAATTAAACATTTTACAGCGCAAGAAAAAGCATTACATGATATCCGCAGCATCGTTCATGAAGAAAAAAAATTACTTAAAACAGAAGATAGAGCTGAAAAACATGATCAAAAGGTTGCTCAAAATTGGATTGATGATCAAGAAAGTTCAATCAACCAAATTGATCAAAAAATTACTGATTTAGATAATACTTTAGCAAAATTAGACGACGATCAATCAAAAGTTAAGAGTTACCTAGAACAAAAACGAGTAATCAAGGACATTAAGTCGATTATCAAAAATTACTTGAAATAAAATTATATGTAAAAAGATAAGGTGACAAAACACCAAAAACGGGCATGTTGTAAGAAAAAACGAATGAATTACGTAGTATTAATTCGAAGATTTTTGGACTTACAGACATGTCTTTTTGTTTTAGAATCCAATTATGCAGACATAGAAATAGAGGTTGGACTCATGTCACAACCTCATCTCTTTATATAAAGAACTACTTAATATTTTCTTGAATTGCTTGTCTTAATACTTTTGTTTTACTCATTGAGAACGGACGCTGCATTTCGTTATTAAAGTAAATGATTCTCATTTTAAAATCAATTCGTTCAATATTTTGAGGATTTATCAATAACGACCGTGAAACTTTGATTAAATTCGTTTCCTTTTCTAAATTACCAATATTATCAAAAAATTCATATTGCCCATCTTTTGTAATTAAATTTACGCGATGTGCTTTATCTGAAGATTCAATCAAAATAATATCCTTTTCGTTAAAATTCAATGTTTCATTGCCAATTTTAAAAGAATAAACATTTAGGTTTTCGTCTTCTAATGCTGTTTGTTCAATTCGTTGATATGCTAATTCCAAATTTTGAAAAATTTCAGAGCGCATTTTATCATACTCATCTTTTGTAATAAAACCTAATGCCTCAACTTGGCGTTTAAGTGTCATTGGGGCCATCTCTGTATGTGTAGTAACAAAAATAATTTTAGCCCCAACATCATAATTTCTAATCCATTGTGCAAGATCAATCCCATTCATATCAGAACTTAAATCAATATCTAAAAAATAAATTCCTTTTTGAATTTGATGTTCTTCAATAAATGTTTGGATTTCATGCGGATTAGCAGAGCTAAAGGCAAGTTCAAATTGATTATCATGGAATAACATATAATCTTTAATAGTTTCTTTTAGATTTGCTAATTGTTGCGGGCTATCTTCACATAAAATAATTGGATATTTCATCTCTTCTTCTCCACATCTTATCTAAATTCTAAATTATCTGGTTTTATTATACTAAATAAATTAACTTTTATTTTTATATTTTATTAAAAAATCCTAAATTACATAACAGTAACTTAGGATTCTCTATTATTCAATAATTGATTTACTTTCCATCCAAGCAATTTCACCCTGAGTTTCAGTATCAATTATAAATGAGCCGTTTGAATACCGATTACTTAATGGATAATCATTAGGATTAATTGAAATCAATTCTCCGTTCATAGTTCCAACAATTAATTCGGTTTGTTCTGCTAAAATCGCAGTAGCAGTAACTCTATGCGGATTTCGTTTTAATTCGCGTAAAATTTGGACACCGCGACGTGCCCGTGATGTTACAGGAATTTCTTCAACTTTCATTCGTTTGAATGCTCCGCGATTAGTTAAAATTCCAACTTGATTTTCATCATGAACTAAGTTAACGCTAATTAGAAAATCATCTCTTAAATCCATACATTTAACACCAGCTGCTTTACTTCCAGAAACAGGAACTTCGTCTAAGTAAAAACGTAATCCATATCCGCCATGCGTAATTGCTAAAATTGAACAATTATCTGCTGAATTTACATAATTAACAGTGATTACCTCATCAGTATCCGTTTTTAACTTAATAAATTGACTAGCACGTGTCTTATATGTACGTAACGGTTTTAAATCAGTTAATTTAGTTTGTTTAATTGCACCTTCACGTGTTGCAAATAAAAATTTACCGGGTTGTTTTAAATCTTTAAATACAAATACTTTTAATACGATTTCATCTGCATCCAAACCAACCGTTTGTGACAAGTGTTCCCCAGTATCTTTCCAGCGCATTTCAGTAATTTCATGAACTGGACGATAAATCATATTTCCCTTATTAGTAAACATCATAATATGATTGAGTGTATTTACTTTACCTTCAAATACAATTCGATCTTCTTCACGTAAACCATTATCTTCTTGTCCGGATGCATTGAATGATCGAATCGAAGAACGCTTGACATACCCTTGACGTGAAACTAAAACCATAACATCTTCTTGAGCAACTGTAACTTTAGTATCAATCTTAAGCTCAGATACATGATTTTGAATTTCAGTCCGCCGCTCCGAGCCGTATTTTTTTTCGACTTCTTTAAGTTCTTTCTTGATAACTTGATCAAGTTTATGTGAATCATGGAGAATTTCCTGATACAAATTAATTTCTTTACTCAATGAAGCAGCTTCACTTTCTAAGGCAGTTACATCGGTATTTGTTAACCGGTATAATTGTAATGAAACAATTGCTTCAGCTTGCTTTTCAGTGAAATCATATTTATTAATTAAGTTTACTTTAGCATCTTTTTTGTTCTCAGAATGTCTAATCGTTGCAATTACTTCATCTAGAATTGAAAGTGCTTTTATTAAGCCATCTACAATATGTTTTCGTTCTTGAGCTTTATTTAAATCATACTTTGTTCGCCGTGTAGTTACTTCACGTTGATGTTCAATATATGCATTTAAAATCTGCTTCAACCCAACATGTTCAGGACGCTTTTCATTAATTGCAACCATATTAAAGTTATATGAAATTTGCAAATCAGTATTTTTAAACAAATAGTTTAAAATTCCGTTTGCATCAGCATTTCTCTTTAGTTCAATTACAATTCTTAGTCCCTGACGATCACTTTCATCTCTAACTTCTGCAATTCCTTCAACTTTCTTTAATAAACGAATTTCATCAATTTTTTTAACCAAAATCGATTTATTTACTTCGTAAGGAATTTCAGAAACAATAATTTGTTGTTTCCCGCCTTTAATCTTTTCAATTTCTGTTTTAGAGCGAAGGACTGCCCGACCTCTTCCAGTTTGATATGCTTTCTTTATTCCATCAATACCTTGCAAAATTCCACCAGTTGGAAAATCAGGTCCTTGAACAAATTGCATTAAATCATCTAACGTTGCATCTGGATGGTCCATTAAATAAATTGCTGCTTCGATTGTTTCAGCTAAATTATGCGTTGGAATTTCAGTTGCATAACCAGCAGAAATCCCTGTTGCACCATTAACAAGTAAATTAGGAAAACGAGCAGGTAAAACTGTTGGTTCATATTCGGTATCATCAAAATTCAATACCATATCTACGGTATCTTTATTGATATCTTTTAACATTTCAGAAGCAATTTCAGATAATCGCGCTTCAGTATAACGCATTGCAGCCGCTGGATCACCATCCATTGAACCATTATTACCATTCATTTCAATTAATGGTTCACGAAGCTTCCAATCTTGACTTAGACGCACTAAAGCTTCATAAATTGAAGAATCGCCATGAGGATGAAAATTCCCCATAACATTTCCTACAGATTTTGCTGATTTACGAAATGCTTTATCAAAAGTGTTGCCGTCTTCATTCATCGCAAATAGAATTCTTCTTTGAACTGGCTTTAATCCATCCCGAATATCAGGTAAAGCACGTTCTTGAATAATATATTTAGAATAACGGCCAAAACGTTCGCCCATTACCGCTTCAAGCGAAAGTTCTTGAATATTGCTTGTCATTATAACGTGGCAACCTCCCTAATATTATAAATCGTCGTCAAACAGTGATGCTTCTTGATATTGTTCTATTTCTGATGGATTTTCAACTGTACCGTGAGCGCCTTCTGCCGCAACAGTATCTAATAAACTTCCATCTTCTTCAAGTGAAAATTGTACATTTTTTTCAATCCATTTTCGCCGAGGTTCAACTTTATCACCCATTAATGTAGTTACACGTTTCTCAGCAACTGCATCGTCTTCAATTTTTACACGTACAAGAGTTCGTGTTTCAGGATTCATTGTGGTTTCCCAAAGTTGATCAGCATTCATTTCACCTAAACCTTTAAACCTTTGTAATGAGTATCCTTTGCCAAATTCTTTAGTTGCTTTTGTCAACTCAGCTTCAGTCCATGCATATTGAACCTTAAGCTTCTTTTTGACTTTCTTTTGCAATTTATACAAAGGAGGTAAGGCAATATATACTTTACCGGCATTTATTAATGGACGCATATATTTATAGAAGAACGTTAATAACAATATTTGAATATGAGCACCATCAGTATCCGCATCAGTCATAATGATGATTTTGTCATAATTTGCATCTTCAATTTTAAAATCTGCACCAACTCCAGCACCAATTGTATAAATCATCGTATTAATTTCTTCATTCTTCATAATATCCTGCAATTTTGCTTTTTCAGTATTTAATACTTTACCACGTAATGGCAAAATCGCTTGAAATTTACGATCACGTCCTTGCTTAGCAGATCCGCCGGCAGAATCACCTTCGACTAAGAATAATTCATTTTTACGAGCATTCTTAGATTGCGCTGGAGTTAATTTACCTGACAAAAGCTGATCTTTTTTCCGACGCTTCTTGCCATTTCGACTTGCATCCCGAGCTTTTCTAGCTGCTTCACGAGCATCCCGAGCTTTCATGGCTTTTCGAACTAAATCTTGAGCAAGTTCACCATTTTCCATTAAGTAATATTGCAATTGTTCGCTAACAACACTATCAACAATAGAACGTGCTTCCGGAGTTCCTAATTTACCCTTAGTTTGTCCTTCAAATTGTAACAATTCTTCTGGAATTCTCACTGAAACAATTGCTGCTAAACCTTCTCGAACATCGCTTCCGTCTAAATTCTTGGCTCTTTCTTTTAATAATCCAACCTTACGGGCATATTCATTAAAGGCTTTTGTCCATGCCGTTTTCATTCCTGCTTCATGTGTTCCGCCATCTTTTGTACGTACATTATTAACAAATGACATAATTGTTTCAGAATATCCATCATTATATTGAGCAGCAACTTCAACTTCTACGCCATTTTTACTACCTTCAAAATACATTACTTCTCCTAATGTATCCTTGTCTTCATTCAAGTATGAAACAAATTCTT
>DXFP01000038.1 GCA_019114385.1 Candidatus Ligilactobacillus excrementigallinarum
CATCGCCTTCCCGAAGAACTCCAAGGCAACCGAACCGTTGACTCACGCTCCAAGCGAAGTTGCACCGCAACAGCTTGAAGACTTGCACATCGAAGTTGCAGATGAGGGTAAGGAAGATAGTGAAGAATAGTTAATAACTGAATAGATTGGAAACACTCCCGCCGGAATGGTTGGGGATGTTTTTGTTTAATTCTAGTATTTTTAGATATAAATGTTTGATATAATTTAATCATTATCTTTAAAGTGTTTATTATTAGAAAATACAATAAAATGAAAATATATAATTGGGGAGGATGTTATAAAGTGAAAGATTATTATGTGGGATTAGATATTGGTACATCATCGATTGGCTGGTCAATCATGGATGAAAATTATCATCTTTTGAAAAAGAAACATAAGAAGACGATGGGAGTTACTTTGTTCAAAGAAGGACAAACGGCAGCTGATCGTCGCGGATTTAGAACAACTCGAAGAAGATTGTCACGGCGGAAATGGCGGTTAAAACTATTAGAGGAATTTTTTGATCCTTACATGGCAGAAGTTGACTCAACCTTTTTTGCACGTTTGAAAGATTCAAATATTTCGCCACTGGATTCAAATAAAAAGTTTCAAGGCTCATTACTATTTCCTGAAAAGAAAGATACAAATTTTTATGATGATTATCCAACGATTTATCATTTAAGAGATAAGTTGATGAACGAAGACAAGAAATTTGATTTGCGTGAGATTTATATTGCAATTCATCATATTGTAAAATATCGTGGTAATTTCCTTAAATCGGCACCAGTTAATTCTTTTAATACTTCAAAAATTGATTTGAAAGCGGATATTGATGCTATCAATCAGCTTTTAGGTGAAAAAAAGATAGTAATTAATGAAGAAAATGTTGATGAAGTTGAAAAGATACTTTTGAACTTTGAGTTACGAAAACTTGATAAGCAAAAGCAAGTCAAAGAATTGTTGCTTGAAAAGACTTCAGATAAGGTTTTGTTAAAGGCTAATAAACAGGTTACGAATGAATTAGTTAAAGCTATTACTGGATCACCGTTTCAATTAAATGCTCTTTTACAAAAAGAGGTTGATAATTCAAAAGAATGGAAGTTTTCTTTAAGTGATGAAGGAATTGATGACAAGTTAGCTGGTTTGGAAACAGGTATGGATAAAAATGAAATTGAATTAACTAGTTTAGTTAAGGAAATTCATGATTGGGTAATATTGAATGAGATTGTTCCTAATGGTCAAAGTTTATCGCAATCAATGATTGAAAAATATAAAACACATCAAAATCAGCTTAAATTATATAAAGGGTTAATTCGAAAAGTTGATAAAAAAGATGCTAAGTTACTGAAACAGGCTTATTCAAATTATATTAATCGTAAAGATGAAAGATTGAAATCATACTCTAAGGGTGATTTTGTAGATGAAGTTTCTAAAATCTTAAAGAAATATGACGAGTTTGAAGAAGCTGCTACTTTACAAAAAGCGATTGAACTGGACAATTTTATGTCAAAGCAAAGGACATCTGCAAATGGTGTAATTCCGCGACAACTTCATCAAAAAGAACTTGATAAAATCATTGAAAATCAAGCAAAATATTATCCTTGGTTAGTTGAATTAAATCCGAATGAAAAACGGCGTAATGAAGCTAAATATAAATTAGATGAATTAGTTGCATTTCGTGTCCCATATTATGTTGGTCCAATGATTGAAAAGAATGACGCCAATAAGGATAACAATGCTAAATTTGCATGGATGATCAGAAAAGAATGGGGAAGAATTACTCCATGGAATTTTGATGAAAAAGTTGATCGAAATCAATCAGCAGAAAATTTCATCAAGCGAATGACAACTAAGGATACATATTTGTTAGGAGAAGATGTTTTACCTGATAATAGTTTGTTATATCAGAGATTTAAAGTTCTTAATGAATTAAATAATCTTCGAATTAACGATAAAAAGTTGACGGTTTCTGAAAAACAAGGAATCTTTGAAAACTTATTTACTCAAAATAAAACTGTATCGGTAAAGAAGTTGCAAAATTATTTGCAAAGTACTGGAGAATGTTTGACAACGCCTCGAATTTCAGGATTATCTGATGAGACTAAATTCAATTCGAATTTAGCTACGTATTTGAAATTTAAAGATATTTTTGGAGAAAAGGTGGATAATCCTGATTACATAGATGATTTAGAGAAAATCATTGAGTGGGCAACTGTATTTGAAGATAACGACATCTTTATGGATAAACTTCAAGAAATTTCATGGTTATCTGAAGATGAATATCGTAAGTTAAAAGGATTGAGACTGCAAGGCTGGGGACGGTTATCCAAAAAGTTATTAACTGGAATCTTTGACGAAAATGGTCAGCGGATTATCGATCGGATGTGGAATACAAACGATAACCTAATGCAAATTGTTACATCTGATAATATTTCAAAACAAATTGCTGAATATAATGAAAAATTTGTAGGCAAGAATGATGTTGAAGCTATTTTAGAAGATGCATATACTTCACCGCAAAACAAAAAGGCAATTCGGAAAGTTGTCAAGGTAGTCAATGATATTGAAAACGTAATGGGGTATGCACCAACTACGATTTCAATTGAATTTACGCGGAGTAATGAAAAATCAGAACGAACAAAGTCAAGGATGCAATATATTCAAAATGTATATAAAAATATTGCAAAAGAGATTGCAGATGATTCGTTATTAACAGAATTAAAGAGTAAAAATAACAATAAAGATTATTCAGACCGATTGTATTTGTACTTTACTCAATTAGGTCGGGATGCTTATACAGGTAAAAAGTTAGATATTGATAACTTAAGCAATTACGATATTGATCATATTCTTCCTCAAGCGTTTATTAAAGATGATTCGTTGGATAATCGAGTTCTTGTTTCACGTGCAGTCAATAACAGTAAATCAGATAATGTGCCAGTGAAACTGTTTGGAAATAATCCAATGCCCGACCATGTATTAGGCGTATCAAAAATTTGTGATTTTTGGCAAAAATTAAGTGAAAATCATTTAATTTCAAGAAAGAAATATCTGAATTTGAAGACAGATCCTGAAGCAATCGGAAAATACACTAAAGAGGGATTTGTGAAGCGACAATTGGTTGAAACTTCACAAGTTGTTAAGTTGGTTTCAACAATTTTAACTGAAAAGTATCAAAATGAAGATACTAAGATTATTGAAATCAAAGCAGCATTGACGCATCAATTTAGAGAAAAATTCGGATTCATTAAGTTACGGAATTTAAATGATTTCCATCATGGATTTGATGCGTATATTGTAAATATAATTGGGCTTTATTTATACAAGCGTTATCCAAAATTAAGAAGTTATTTTGTATATAACGATTTCAAGAAATTAAGTGATAATGCAATTAAGAATTTAAAAACATTTAATTTCTTGGGTGACATTGAGAACAAAAATGTGATTGAATATGATGAACAAATCGTAATGGATAAGCAGGATGTGTTTAAACACCTTGAACGGGCTTACATGGCTAAAGTTGTACCAGTTTCAAAGGAAGTAGGATATGGGTCAGATGCTAACTTATATGATCAAACTTTATACCCTGCTCCACGAAATGATATAAAGAAGCGTACAAATTTAGTACGTATAAAGAAAAATAAAGACACTGATATTTATGGTGGTTATACAGGAGTTAAGAATGCATATGCATCATTAATTAAAATAAAAAATAAAAACGATGTTTATTATCAAACGATAGCAATTCCTTTAAAAAATATCAACGAGTTAGAAAAAATAAAACAAACTGATAGTGAAAAATATCTAGAAAAATTAAATTCAATTATTTCAGCTCAAGTTGGTAAAAAGAATTTTGAAATTATTTTAGAAAGATTATTCTTAGGCCAATTAATAATTGATGGTACTGATAAATTTACATTGGGCAGTCCAGAAGTGCAACATAATGCTCAGCAGTTGGTATTATCGGAAAGATCGGTTAAAACTTTAGGTAAAATTCAGAATGAAGACGATGTTAACAATACAGAATTGAACGATGTATATGCTGATATATGTAATGTTATTAATAAATATTTTAGCTTATACGATAAACGTGATTTTCGAAATAAATTAAATGATGCGTTTGATAAGTTTAAAAAATTCTCAATTGAAGAAAAAATAGATATTTTAGATAGAATTTTAAGGGGATTGCATGCAAATGCAGATAAACCTAAATTAACTGAACTAGGTATTAAAACTCAATTGGGATTTTTCCAAACTAAAGGTGGAATTAAATTATCACCTAATGCTGAATTAATTTATCAATCACCAACAGGTTTAATTGAAAGAAGAGTGAAATTAAAAGATTTGTAAAATTAAACATAAGAAAAACCGCTCTAAAAAGAGCGGTTTTTAAATGGCTGTCATAGAACAGCTCACAAATTTAAACTTGGCTAAAAGCCTTGTTTGATTTCAACTCAGGATGTTAAATCAATAAATTTAAATACTCGGGAGCTACCCGATGGACTAATTATATAGAATAGATAATCAAATTGTCAAGGAGGAATTTTTATGGGATGGCGATCGGTGATTATAACACAACATGCCAAGTTATCTTATTCTGCACATATGATGAGAGTTCAAACCAGAGACGGAATTAATCAAATTCCAATTGAAGATATTGATTTATTATTAGTTTCGACAACACAAGCGGTTATCAGTAGTGCTTTAATAAGTGAACTTGCACACCAAAATACAAAAATTATATTTACTGATTTGAAGAATCAACCAGTTTGCGAAACGGTAGAATATTATCCGAATAATCGTTCTTTAGGAATTTTAGAAAAACAAATTTCTTGGGAGGATAGTCGTAAGCAAAAACTTTGGACAAAGATTATAAAATTGAAAATGACTAATCAGTTAAAAGTGTTGAAATTAAGGAAAATTGAATATGAAGATTTAGAGCAGGAAATCGATAAATTAGAAATCGGCGATCCGACTAATCGCGAAGCGGTAGTTGCTCAAAAATATTTTCCAAGATTGTTCAATGAAAAAAATTTTAGTCGGCGTAATTCATCAGCAGCAAATGCAGCGTTGGACTACGGTTATTCAATTTTATTATCAACAATTAATAAAGAAATTGTTTCAGCAGGATACTTGACTCAGTTGGGTATTCATCATCATAGTGATGAAAATCAATTTAATTTAGGTTCTGACTTAATGGAATGCTTTCGGCCAGTTGTTGACTATTGGGTGTCAGGACAGAAATTTAACGAGTTAACACCTGACATCAAATATGGATTGGTCGATATGCTGAATGTTGAGTTAAATTATAATGGAAAGACAATGCTATTAAGAAATATTGTTCCTGATTATGTAAGAAAATGTATAAGCTATCTAAATAGAGAAAGTGATTCTATGCAAATCGAGGTGGATTTTAAAGGTGAGGTACCGAATAATGCGATTAATGGTCATGTTTGATTTACCAATGGAAACAAGTGAACAGCGAAAAGCATATCGGGTTTTTAGGAAGAAATTAATAAATGAAGGTTTCTTGATGATTCAATATTCGGTTTATGTCAGAGTCTGCGTTAATCGAAAAGCTGCTAATTTTTTGGAAAAAAGAATAAGTACATTTTTACCGAAAGAAGGAATTATTCAAACTTTGATGCTAACAGAGAAACAGTATAATGATATGCATTTCCTAGTTGGAAAGGAAAAGGATGATGTGCGAAATTCATCAGGAAGGACAATTATATTATGAAAATGAATTATGAAGGACATAAGCCACTTGAATTATTACCAGGAACGATTACAGTTTTAGGAACAAATAATCGTTCAGTATATTCGGATGTTATTCTAGGTTTACAAGGATTTAAC
>DXFP01000039.1 GCA_019114385.1 Candidatus Ligilactobacillus excrementigallinarum
TTAAAAAGTTTTGTGACTCATAAAATTACTAGCGAATTGACTTCGCAAATGTTAATTGCATCTATTTAAAATAGATTGCCCTGCACATTTGTTTATCGAAACATTGTTCAGTTTTCAAAGATCTACAATCAGATGTCTTAGTCAGACAACATTTAATATTTTAACATCAATCAAGCATTTGTCAAGAACTTTTTTGAAATATTTTTTCAAATCGTTTCTCAACAACTTGACGACTTTTAATAGTTTATCCAAAAAAATAAACCTTGTCAAGAACTTTTTTAGCTAATTTTCAAAGACTAAAAACAAGTAACTCAACAACGTTTATTATAATATCTGATTTTTTATTGGCGGTCAAGCTTTTTTTTGTTTTCTTTTTTTATATCTTCAAGCGCATCATCTATCCAACCGTTTAATCGTGATTTTATTGGACTAAAACCTTCGTCACAATGCCGATCATTCCAATATTTTTTATATTGATGTGCAATTTCATCACGATTATATTTAAAATTAAATGTTTTTTCCATGCATCTTAACGATAAAGAAATTTTTCCAGTATATTCATCAATATCAATTATCATTACTTTAACCATTTGACCTACTCTAAGATAATTTTCAATATCTGAAATATACCCATGTTTTAGTTCTGAAATATGAATCAAACCTTGCGTATTATTGTCTAAAAGAACAAATGCTCCGTAAGGCTGAATTCCCGTAACTTTTCCAGTTAAAATCATTCCAATACGATAATCCATATGTTCACCTAATCAATAATTTCAATATTTTCAATTACAACATCTTTTTTTGGTTTATCATTTGGCAATGTTTCTACATCACCAATTTTATCTAAGGTATCCAGACCACTAACTATCTGGCCAAATACTGTATGACGATGATCTAACCATGGAGTACCGCCTTTTTTATATTCATCAATAATTGCTTGAGGATAACTTGCCTTTTCCATTTCTTTAATCATCATTGGATCCAAATTCTCGTTTTGAACAATAAAGAATTGACTTCCATTTGTATTAGGACCTGCATTTGCCATTGATAATGCACCTCTTAAATTAAACAGATGATTTGAAAATTCATCTTCAAACGGTTTTTCCCAAATACTTTGTCCACCCATTCCGGTACCTGTAGGATCTCCGCCTTGAATCATAAAATCTTTAATTACTCGATGAAACACAATTCCATCATAAAAACCTTTTTTAGCCAATCCTACAAAATTTTCTACTGCTTTTGGGGCTTGCTTTGGAAACAATTGAAATTTCATTTCTCCATAGTTAGTATTAATAATCGCCTTAGGTCCTTTTTCATTTTCTAAATTTAATTGTGGATAATCATTCATTATGGACATCTCCTTTAAATTCTTCTAATATGTAGTATAACAAAATTAAGAACTTTTAAAACTTAGAATGGGTGATTCAAATGGAAAATGTTTATGATATTACAATAATTGGAGCCGGTCCAATCGGATTATTCACCGCAACATATGCACTAATGCGACAAGCAAAGGTTCAAATAATCGAAAGTTTATCTGAAATCGGCGGACAAGTCAGCGCTTTATTTCCTGCCAAACACCTCTATGATATTCCTGGATTTGATGAAATTACCGGAAGTGAATTAATTTCAAACTTAGAAAATCAGCTTAATCGATTTAAACCAACAATCAATTTAAACGAGACCATGTTATCTTTTGAAAAAGTTGATGACTATTTGTTTAAAATTCAAACCGATAAGCGAATTACTTATTCAAAAACAATTTTTTTAGCAACCGGAGTTGGTGCATTCGAACCGCGAAAATTAAAAATTGAAAATGCAGAAAAATATGAAGGACATAAATTATTTTATAGTGTACCTGACCCACTCATATTTAAAGATAAAAAAATTGTCATTGCTGGCGGAGGTGATTCTGCTGCCGATTGGACATTAGAATTATCTAAAATTGCTAACCAAGTTACCTTAGTTCATCGTCGCGATAATTTCCGTGCATTAGAAAGTACAATTTCCGACATTAAAGCACAATCTAATACTGAAGTACTCACACCGTTTATGATTGATAACTTAGATGAGAGCGCTGATAAACTTGTCATTACATTAAAACGTTCAAAAACAAAAGATGAATTTGAAAAAATTTCAGCTGATGCATTAATCGTAAATTACGGATTTAAGACTGACACTAGCTTATTAAGAAAATGGAATTTAGAAACTGAGCAGCGCAAGATTACCGTAAATTCTTATCAAGAAGCTTCAATCAAAGGAATTTACGCAATCGGCGATATTGCTTATCAACCTGGAAAAGTTGAGTTAATAGCTACCGGTTTTGGTGAAGCACCAATTGCAATCAACCACGCATTAACCACTCTTTACCCCAATAAACGCCAAGCAACCCATAGTACTCAGTTAATGAAAGACTTCAAAGATTAATTGTAATTTACCCATGATAGCATTATACTTTTAGTATTCACTGATTTTTAGGAGGTATGATTTGTCACAATTTATTGATTTTATTTTACATATTGATTCACACCTAGTATCAATTGTTAACAATTTTGGCAATTGGACATATTTAATTTTATTTTTAATTATCTTTATTGAAACTGGTGCGGTAATCTTACCATTTCTTCCTGGAGATTCACTCTTATTTGCAGCGAGTGCTTTAGCAGCAAATCCAGAATATCATTTGAATATTTGGATTTTTGTAACACTCTTTTTAATCGCTCCGATTGCTGGAGATTCATTAAACTTCTTTATTGGAAAAAAAGTAGGTAAGAAATTAACTAAAAATTCTTTCTTTGGTAAATTTATCAAAGAAGACGACTTAAATCGTACTGAGGCCTTTTTTGAAAAACATGGCGGAATTGCAATTTCACTTGCCCGTTTTATACCAATCATTCGGACATTCGCTCCTTTCGTGGCTGGTGGTAGCGGAGTTAAATATTCTAAATTTATTCGCTACAATGTTTGCGGAGCAATTGCCTGGGTAACCTTATGTTGTGGCGGCGGATTTTTCTTTGGAAACTTCCCATTCGTTAAACAACATTTTTCAATGATTGTCATTGGAATTATTGTGGTTTCACTATTACCTGCTATTTTCAGTGCAGTTAAAGCAAAATTAAATTCGAAAAAATAATATTAAACTAAAAGAGGTTATTGTTGAAAGATTCAAAAAGAATTTTCAAACAATAACCTCTTTTTTACTAATTTGAATGATGTAATTCTCGCTTTCCAAGATAAAACATTATTATTCCACCAAACATAATTAATAAGCCGCAAAAAATAAAACATGCTTCAAAAAAATCAGGCGGTAATGCCAAAATAATTGGATCTGTATATGGGTTAAAAATCCAATCTTGGTTGCGAAAAAGCACTTTATGAAAGATAATAAAAAACTTGTTAAAAAAGATAAACAGTAAAAATAGACATATAAATAGTAATTGACCTAAAACTTTTAAAGGGATAGTAAACTCCCACAATGTACTTGATTTAATTCTTTTATAAATTAAATATCCAGCAAATGGAATAAAAATTAAACTAATTAAATAATTAAATTGAACAAGCATTTTTACATCATGAAAATGAACTAATGCATTAGTTGAGGCTGGAATTGTTCGGTGCCAATGCGATACACCCAAATAATTCAAATAATCTAATAAATTTCGATAATTAAGCATTAACTCATTTGACGATATATGAATTAAATTTGCTAAATGATAATGTTTTACAAACCATTGATATAGTGGCACAAAATTTAAAGTGATACTAATGGAAAAAGACATGATAGCAATCAAAATTACAATCATGTCTCTTATAAGTTCGAATCTGCGTTGGTTGAAATGCATTATATTTCCCATTCATCCAAGGAATTAAGTTGGTATGTTGGTTTATCTTTAACTTGTTGGATTTCTTCCGGAGTTGATAAACCTGTATAAACAATAATCGTATCTATCCCATAATTAATTCCTGCCATAATATCAGTATGGTAATTATCACCAATCATCGCAACTTCATTCTTAGACAGTTGCAACTTCTCTAATGCTTTTTCCGTAATAATTGATTCTGGTTTACCTACAAAAGTAGCTTTTTGTTGAGTTGCAAATTCTACACTTGCAACAATGGAACCAGTACTTGGAATCATTCCACGTTCACTTGGTAAGTTTGAATCTGGATTAGTTCCAATCAATTTTGCACCATTTCGTACTGCCAAAGTAGCTAATTCAAGTTTATGGTATGTTAAATCATAGTCTAAACCAATAATTACGTAATCGGGATTTTCTTCATCAAAAATAAAACCATGCTTTAATAATTCTTGCTTTAATCCCATTTCACCAATTACATAAACTGATTTTTTCGATGCATCCAAACCTGAAACATAATCAGCAGTTGCAATTGCTGAACTATAAACATTTTCTTCTGTTACATGAATATCAAAATTATTTGCTAAATTTGCAACAATTTTTTCTGGTGAACGTGTACTATTATTCGTAACAAATAAAAACGGAATATGATTGTGTTGTAATTTTTCAATAAACCGTTTAGCAGCTGGAATTGGCGCTTTACCTTTATAAATTGTTCCATCTAAATCAATTAAATAACCTTTATATTTTTTATTTGCCATTTTACTTCCTCCGCTTTGTATCTTTTTTCTTTCGAATTACAAAATGTCGACTTCCTTGTCGTTTGTTTCTAGATTTAACTGTCTTAATATTATTTCTCTTATAAGAATTGCGTTTATTTCGATGATCCTTTGGAGAATGCTTTCGATTATTTTTTCGTCGTTGTGGAGTAGGAAAGCTATCATGAGCATTTTTATTTTTCAAAATAAAATATGGACAACCAAAATTGCAATATTCCAATAAATAATCTTGAAGATGACTTATTTTTTGAGCAGGTTGAACTTTTTTAGAATTATCATAAAATCCGCGCAATCGTAATTGATCATATCCAATATCACCTACAATATAATCAAATTTAGTTAAAATTGGACTGAATCTTTCCTTGATTTTATCTACTTGAAAACCATCATGATAATTTTCGACTAATTCATAAGGATCTCCGTCAATAATTACATTTGTATTATCCCGAACAATAATTGTACTTGCATATTCTTCAATTGCACGTGCTTTTTTAGCTAATTGTTCTTCTAATTTTTCGCGTTTTTTCTCATTCAAATCTTTCACCTCCTATTTTAATTACACACTATAAAATTTTACACTAATTTAAAATGATTGACAAAGTCCAATAAAATAGAGGCTGAAGCTAGATGCATTACAACCTCTTTAAATACTTACTATTTAATATTTTGCTTTACCCACAAATCAATTTCATTCAAAAATTTACTGAATTCGGCTTGATTTTTCATTGATGGAAAATCGCCTAATAAGATTTGCTGAGCTTGATGAGCTTGCTGCCCTTTATGCTGCACCATCATAATTGCTTTCCTTGATTTTTCATTAACAAATAAGTCCTGTGGTAGATTCAATATACCTTGCAAGAAAGCTTTATTTTGAATCGTCTTTAGCAATTTTTGTGCATCTTCATTTTCAAACAAACCACTTGGGATAATAAAGAAGCCCCATCCCGCATCTGCTAATTGATTAATTCCACGTTCAATTAAAAGATAATGTGCAAATGAATGGCCTTTTTCCACTTTACTCTTGAAATTTTGCACGCGTTCATCAATTGGATAATATCCTATTGGCAAATCGCTTACAACAACGTCCACTTTAGGTACCATAATTTCATCAATTGCATCCTGATGCAGCAATTCTACATTTTCATTCTTTTGCAATGCAGTCGAAACATCAGCAATTGACAACAATGTATCATCATTATCAACCCCATATGCATTTAACTGATAGCCTGCCTTTTTTAAATTATTGATAATTACAGATAACAAATTTCCAGTACCTACACCGAGATCGAGCAAAGTATGCAGATTGCTCTTTTTAATTAATTTTTGCATTAAAAATGTGAGCAAAAAGCCGATTGAATCTGGTGTCATTTGATGATTAGGTTGTACTGCTTGTTTTTTGTATGATCCAAGCAAGAGTAATTGAACTACTTGACGCCAATCTTCACTTTCGAAATCATGAACATCTATTTGTCGATAAATCTTTTTCAATTCATTTACGGTTGAATCATCTAGTTCATCACTTGCGTTAATGGTTTGTTCCAGTAAATTCTCTAATGTTTCAATTAATGCATCAAAATATGATAAACTCAATTTATTTTGTAAAATTTCAATTGATTGTGTTAAATTTTGATAAACTGCTTCAATTTGTTTTAATTGCACTTCATTAACCTCGAATCCGTAATACTTTATCGTGTTACAGTTTACCGAGTTCTAATTTTAATTGCAAGTTTATTCATAACTATCAAAATCAAATCGATTTCCATTCTTTAATTCAATGCGATATCGATGTTGAAAATAACAAACTTTTCCCACATTTGTATATAATGTTT
>DXFP01000040.1 GCA_019114385.1 Candidatus Ligilactobacillus excrementigallinarum
GGATATGTTTCTGCCGCTGAAAATAAAGCAAAAGCAGATGATATGCCGATTGGTGTTTTAGCAATCGACTCAATTTATACCCCAATTGAACGTGTAAACTACCAAGTAGAAAAGACACGTGTTGGTCAAAAGAATGATTATGATAAATTGACTTTAGATGTTTGGACAAATGGTTCAATTACTCCAAGCGAAGCAATCAGTTTATCAGCTAAAATTTTAACAGAGCATTTAGCAATCTTTGTTAACCTGACTGATGAAGCTAAGAATGCTGAAATGATGGTTGAAAAAGAAGAAACTCATAAAGAAAAAATGCTTGAAATGACAATTGAAGATTTAGATTTGTCTGTTCGTTCATATAACTGCTTGAAGCGTGCTGGAATTAATACAGTTCAGGAACTTACTGATAAGACAGAAGCTGATATGATGAAGGTACGTAACCTTGGACGCAAGTCTTTGGAAGAAGTTAAAAATAAACTTGCAGGTTTAGGTCTTTCATTACGTCATGATGACTAATTTTATTATAAGGAGGGAAACTTATTCATGGCTTACCGTAAATTAGGTCGCAAAAGCGGACATCGTAAATCAATGTTACGTAATTTAACTACAGATGTTATTGTAAACGGCAAGATTGTTACAACTGAACAACGTGCCAAAGAAGTACGTCGCCAAGTTGAAAAGATGATCACTTTAGGTAAAAAAGGTGATTTGAATTCTCGTCGTCGTGCTGCTGCTTACTTAATGGATGTTGTTGCCGACGTTAAAGAAGATGGCGATGATATTGTAGTACAAACAGCATTACAAAAATTATTTGATGAAGTTGCTCCACGTTTCAAAGATCGTAATGGTGGATATACACGGATTATCAAAATGCAAGAACGTCGTGGCGATGCAGCCAAGATGGCAGTTCTTGAATTAGTTGACTAAGATTTAATCAGATAATATTTATTTTTGTGTCACTTTTATAACGACAACGGGCGTTATGATGTTGGGAAACCTAGTCTAGTCCTAAGTAGTACGTTGTACGAAAATCGTTATAAAAAGTGATTTTTTTTACTGAGATGATTGTTTTCAAGATTTGAAGAATTTTTGAAATTTTCCGATTGAATAATAATTGTAACTGAGGTTGTGACATAAGTCCGACCTCTTTTTTATTCTCGCAATTTGGTTTTAAAATAAAATCTGCATGTCTGTAAGTTTAAAATGATTTTCGCGCTTTTTCTTACAGGATTGTTGTTTGTATTTTATTAACTCTTCTTTTACATAAATCTATTTTCCGAGTTCTGTTATCTTAGTGGGATTATGGTATAATTTAAGTAATTTATTTTTGAAAGGTATCCTAAAATGACGGCAATTATTAAGGTAAAAGACCTCAGTTATGCTTATGATGATTTCAAATTAGGCCCATTGAATTTAACCATTAATCAAAATGAATGGATTTCAATTATCGGGAAAAACGGAAGTGGTAAAAGTACATTTGCAAGATTATTGGATGGACTGATTGAAGCTGACACAGGAGAAATCATAATTGATGGTCTGAAGTTAAATGAAGAAAACATTTGGAAAATTCGGTCAATGATTGGAATGGTTTTTCAAAATCCAGATAATCAATTCGTTGGTGCAAATGTTGCCGATGATGTTGCTTTTGGCTTGGAAAATCGCCAAATTCCACACGCTGAAATGGTTCAATTGGTTGATAATGCACTAAAAATGGTTGATATGTCCGCATTTAAACATCATGAACCAGATAAGTTGTCTGGTGGCCAAAAGCAGCGGGTAGCAATTGCAGGAGTTTTGGCAATTCATCCCAAGATTGTTATTTTAGATGAGGCAACTAGTATGCTTGATCCAGAAGGCAGACGCGAATTATTAAATTTAATTCATCAATTAAAAAATCAATATCATTTCACTGTAATTGCAATTACGCATGATATTGATGAAACGGTGGATGCAGATCGAATTTTAGTTATGAATAATGGTCAGATTATTATGGACGATAATCCAAGTAAAATTTTTACTCACGATCAACAATTGCTTAATTTAGGATTGGATTTACCTTTGACGGAGAAAATTAAGAAGAATTTAGCTGAAGATGGAATTCAGTTATCAGAAGATTATTTAAATGAAGAGGAAATGGCAAAGAAAATATGGGAATTGAGTTCAAAAATGTAAGTTATGAATACCAAGCAGATACTCCATTTGCCCAGAAGGCATTAAATAATATTTCATTAAAAATTGAAGATGGTTCTTTTACCGCAATTGTCGGCCATACAGGAAGCGGTAAATCAACACTGATTCAACATTTAAATGGGTTATTAAAGCCGACTTTAGGTAAAGTTATCATAAATAATCAGCAAATTACAAATGAAACTAAAAACAAGCAATTAGCTGAATTACGCAAACAAGTTGGAATCTTGTTTCAATTTTCTGAATCACAATTATTTGAAGAAACGGTTTTAAAAGATATTGCATTCGCTCCTAAAAATTTTGGAAAATCAACGACTGAGGCTGAGCAAATTGCTAAAAAGGCAGCTGAAGTTGTTGGATTACAGCAAGATTTACTTGAACGCTCTCCATTTGAACTTTCAGGTGGACAAATGCGGCGCGTTGCACTTGCGGGTATTTTAGCGATGAATCCGCAAATTTTGGTTCTTGATGAACCGATTATTGGTCTTGATCCAATTGGAAAGCGCGAAGTTATGAGTATTTTTCAAAAGCTAAATCAGGAATTAGGGATGACAATTATTATTGTTACACATAATATGGATGATGTTGCCCAATATGCTGATCAGGTGATTGCTTTAGAACATGGAAATTTAATTGCTCATCAGTCAACAAGTGAATTTTTTAATCATCCGCAATGGCTATATCAACATCATCTAGGGTTACCCAAAGTGGCTGAGTTTGCTCAGCGGTTAATCAAACTGGGGATGCAATTTAATCAACTACCATTAACTACAGAAGAGTTGACAAATGTGCTTAAAAACAAATTACAACGAGGTGATATCAATGAATAATATTATTTTGGGACGTTACCTCGAAGGCAATTCAGTTATTCATCGAATGGATGCCCGTGCTAAACTAATTTTGAGTTTTTATTTTATCTTAATTGTTTTTCTTTGTAATAACTGGCAAACATATACACTGTTGGCTGTTTTTACTTTTTTTTGTGTATTATGTTCGAGAATTGATGTGAAATATTTTATTAAAGGAGTTCGCCCATTAATTGGATTAATCCTGATTACAGTGCTTTTACAGTTGTTTTTTACAAGCGGCGGTCATGTATACTGGCATTGGGGAATTTTCCAATTAACTAGTTTTGGAATTATTAATGCAGTTTATATTTTTTGCCGGATTCTGTTAATTGTTTTCATGTCGACGCTCTTAACGGCAACGACTACACCATTGGAGATTGCTGATGGATTAGAAGCTTTGATGCGACCATTGAGAAAATTAAAAGTACCAGTAGATGAGATTGCATTAATGATTTCAATTGCGTTACGTTTTGTTCCAACCTTAATGGATGAAACACAAAAAATTATCAATGCTCAGCGCTCTCGGGGTGTGAATTTTGGTGAAGGAAATATTATTAAACAGGCAAAAATGTTAATTCCAATTTTAATTCCTTTATTTGTAAATTCAATTAAAAGGGCCGAAGATTTAGCTGTTGCAATGGAAGCTCGCGGATACCAAGGGGGATTAAATCGAACACGTTATCGATTACAAAAATGGCATACTGTTGATACGGTTGCAATTATTATTTTTGGAGGATTAACGTTACTATTATTAGGATTAAGAGGTTAAAGATGACAAAGAGATTTAAAATCACAATTGCATATGACGGAACAAATTTTGCCGGATTTCAAACTCAACCCAAGCAGCGTACAGTTCAATCAGTTCTGGAGCGGGCAGTCAATAAAATGAGTAAAGAAGACGAATATATTACGGTATTTGGTTCAGGAAGAACGGATGCAGGTGTTCATGCTTTGGGACAAGTGGTACATTTTGATTTTCCGCATGAAATGACTGCAGAAAATATGCTAAATGCATTAAATAGTTTATTACCGCTTGATTGTGTAGTAGTGAAAAGCGAAATTGTTCCAGATACATTTCATGCTCGGTATACAACGCATGGTAAACGTTATTTATATCGTGTAAGTCAAAGTCACTTTGTAGATCCTTTTAAGCGGAATTACACAGGACATTATAAGTACCCTGTGGATATTGAAAAAATAAAGGCTGCATTGCCAGATGTAGTTGGAACACATGATTTTTCAAGTTTTGTTGCTTCAGGCAGTCAGACAAAAAATCATGTCAGAACAATTTATGATGCAACAGTGCGGCGTGATGAAAGTCAAAATGAAATTATTTTTGAATTTGCAGGTAATGGGTTTCTGTATAATCAAGTGAGAATTATGGTAGCAGTTTTATTAGAAATTGGTAGAGGAAAACGACCAATCCATGATTTTCTCAGACTTTATGAAGTGAAGGACCGTTCACAGGCACGTGAAACGGCGCCAGCTTCTGGATTATATTTAAAAGAAGTTTATTATGATTAAGAATAAAAGTGCTGGAAACATTGACTATTTTTCAGAATAATCGTAATATAGTATTTGGTATTGTTTGCCCCACAATAGCCCCGTTAAAAACTATTGTATGTCAAACAAGCATAATAAATGGAGGAATTTAACCGTGCGTACAACATATATTGCAAAACCAGGTGAAGTAGAACGTAAATGGTATGTAGTAGATGCTACAGATATCCCTTTGGGACGTTTATCTACTGTAGTTGCTTCAATCTTACGTGGTAAGAACAAGCCGCAATTTACACCAAACGTTGATACAGGTGACTTTGTAATTGTTACAAATGCTGAAAAAGTTGCTTTAACAGGTCACAAAGCAAACAAAAAAGTATACTACCACCACACATTACATCCAGGTGGTTTGAAGGCTCGCACAGCTGGTGATTACCGTGAAAAAGATCCTGAAAAATTAATCGAATTATCAGTTCGTGGCATGCTTCCAAAGGGTACTTTAGGTAAGCAACAACTTAAGAAGTTGCATGTATACCGTGGTGCAGAACACAAGCATGAAGCACAACAACCAGAAGTATTAGACATCACAAACTTAATCTAGGAGGAATTTTAAATTGGCTCAAGTACAATATCAAGGCACAGGCCGTCGTAAAAATTCCGTTGCTCGTGTTCGTTTAGTTCCTGGTTCAGGTAAGATCACGATGAACGGCAAACCAGCAGAAGAATACATTCCATTTGCAAACTTACGTCAAGTTATGGTTACACCATTTGCCGTAACAGAAACAGAAGGTCAATATGACGTTATTGTTAATGTTAACGGTGGTGGCTTCTCAGGCCAAGCTGGCGCAACACGTCATGGAATTGCACGTGCTTTGCTTGAAGTAGATCCTGACTTCCGTGCTGTTTTGAAGAAGAACGGTTTATTAACACGTGACGCTCGTATGAAGGAACGTCGTAAGCCAGGTCTTAAGAAAGCTCGTAAGGCTTCACAATTCTCAAAGCGTTAATATTTTCTTCATATTACCGCAAAGTCATGGATTTTATGCCATGGCTTTTTTTAGAAAAATTAATCTAGTTAGTTCATTTAATTAGAGTTGCCTTTCTTTATTATTTACATTTTTATTATGTGAATAACAGGATTAAATAAAAACATACTATGCTACAAAAAAAGCCTCACAAAGCATTTAAATGCGTTTGTGAGGCTTTTTAATATTATCTTTCTAATCATCAGCGGCATCATCAGGTGCTTGATTGATAATCTTACGCTGATTTACAAATGGCATCTGACGTTTTTTGAGGTACAATGGAACTTTTTCGACTTTAACATCACTAAATTCGAGACCGAACCACTGAACCGGACTAGTTGAATGATTTTGCAGCCAAATTCTTGATGAAATTAAGAACCGTTTCCAAGGAGATAAGTTGGTATTTGGTGAAAGTAATTCCCGAATTAACACGAAGACAAAGTCGCCAACTTTACGTCCAGGAGTTGTTGTATATTCTTGTGGTTGTTCATCAATAATTCCTTGATCCATCAAATCATTAACAATTTGCCGTAAATAAAGGTTTAAACTGTGATTTGACTTAAATCCTAAATAAAGCTGTAAGTTAACAATATTACGTGTACCCATCATATCTACTGTATAGTAGTTGGTATATGGTTCATTCGTTGTATTGACAGTGACGAACCAATAGACCTTAGCTCGTTTAGGTTGCTTATCTAAGATTGAGTACAAAATTTCACGTTTGATTTTATGATTAGGTTTAACTTTTGCCAACATTACTAAGTTGCTCATATACAATGGGATGCTTTCATCTTGAGAAAGGGCAACTAGTTGATCAACATAGTCATCCAGGCAAACTTCCTCAGTAGCATCCATTAAATTATCACGAATTCGGTTACCATAGTACCAAATTACCATGATACTGATTAATACAGCTGTAATTAAGGCTGTTACATATCCACCGTGAACAAATTTAACTAAACTTGAAATAAAGAAGATTGTTTCAATCGAACCGAAGAACAGCAGACAACCAAACGCCAGTGGAGTTGACCATTTTCCACGAATATATTCGAAAAGCAGGAAGGTGGTCATCAGCATCGTTAAGGTGATTGCTAAACCATAGGCAGCTTCCATGTGTTCAGATGTTCTGAAGAAGAATACTACGCCAAGTGTAATGGCACATAAAATCCAGTTAACAACACCGATATAGATTTGACCCTTCAAGACATTTGGATGATAAACCTTCAATCGAGGTAAAATCTTCAACCCAATTGCTTCTTCAACTAAAGTGTATGAACCGGTAATTAATGCTTGAGAAGCAATAATAGCGGCCAATGTAGCAATGATAACTCCAATCAAATAAACTGAATGAGGTAGCATGTCATAGAATGGGTTGATGTTAGCCGTAATTGTTTGATGTTTAACTTGTTGTAACACCCAAGCACCTTGACCAAAGTAATTTAACATCAATGAAAGATATACAAGTGGCCATGTTACGTAAATGTTCCGCCGACCAACGTGTCCCATATCTGAATACAAGGCTTCTGCACCAGTTGTAGCTAAGAAAATACTTCCTAGAATGAAGATTCCCATTTTGTTTTGTGAACTAAATAAGACTTTAATTCCGTAAATTGGATTCAAGGCTTTTAAAACTGAGAAGTCCTTGCACATATTCATTAAGCCGAAAACTGCTAAAAAACCAAACCAGAAGACCATTACGAACCCAAAAGTTTTTCCGATTGAGCTAGTTCCTAAACGTTGAACTAAGAACAAAATCAATAAAATGGTAATTGTAATAAAGACGACATCATTCTGGCTAGTTACCGGGACAAAGTTTCCAAATTTGAAATCTTTTAATCCTTCAATTGCGGTAGTAACGGTAACAGCAGGAGTTAATGTTCCATCAGCTAAAATGGCAGCACCACCGATTAAAGCTGGAATAATTAACCATTTTGCTCGCTTTTTAACCAACGCATATAAGGCGAAAATTCCACCTTCACCGTGGTTATCTGCTCGCATCGCAATAATGACATATTTAACAGTTGTAATAATCATTAATGTCCAAAAAATTAATGATAAACAGCCGATAATATAATCAGGGGTAATGTGAGCCACGCCGCCTTGATCGCTGATTAATGCGTTCATAACGTACAATGGCGAAGTACCAATATCACCATAAACAATACCTAAAGTGATAATGGCACCTAAGAAATATTCTTTGCCATATTTCTTCATCAAAGTGATTCACTCCTTTAAGTAAGCTGAATAATTGCAAGATTTATTTGTTTCTAAAAATAATTGAACAAAACGTATTATAACGAATATTATACCTGTTTGTAATGAAAATTCAGGAATATTTGTAATTTGTCATTTGATTGTAATATTCATGTAGAAATTTTATGTAAAACAAAAGAGGCTGTAACAAAATTAGCAACAGTCTCTTTTGTTTGATGTTTTTCGCTTTCTAATGTGGCTGGTGATGAGAATGATGAACTAAATGACGCAACCAAGCTAATTTAGGACTATTCTCAAAGACTTCTTCAAACTTATGTTCAAATTTTAAAATATACTTTTGATAAAATTTTCGTTTGCGAATCCATGCATGCACTTTAGGTGAGCCTTTTGAAAGGCAGAAGAATGCAATTAATAAAAACGGAATCTGAGGAATAATTGGAAAAACTAGACCGATTACTCCAAGAGCGAAAAAAATTAGTGAAACAACTAACCAGCATGTTTTCTTAGCATATGCAGACATAACTTCCCACCCTTCAAAATCATTGGCATTATTTTAGCATGTTTGAACTAAAAAGCAAATTATTTTTGACTGCTTTGTTTTTTAGTTTTTAAATGGCGATAGATAAGATAGCCAATCACGCCCAAAACAATGACAATTCCAAGAATAATAAAGCTATATTCTTCAATTATTCCTGAGAACTGCTGCCATGATGAACCAGCTGTTCTTCCCACCATGATTAATGCGGCATTCCAGATTAATGATCCTGCGCTGGTGAAGAGTAAGAATTTTTTTAGTGAAAATTCAGCCATCCCCGCAGGAATTGAAATTAAACTGCGAATTACTGGTAAAAAACGGCCCCAGAAAGCAGTTGAACTGCCATGACGATTGAAAAATTTCTGGGCTTTTTCTAAATGTTCCATTTTAAAGTGTAAGATTTTTCCCCATTTGCCTTGAATTAGACGTTCTAAGGTTTCAAAGGAAATTAATTTACCAAAGAAATACAGTACAAGTGCGCCAATTAATGCTCCAATTGTAGAAGCAATAATTAAACCACCAATACTTAAGTGGGCAGAAAGAGATAAGAAGCCACTAAAAGTTAAAATTACTTCTGATGGAATTGGTGGAAAAATGTTTTCAACGGCAATTAAAATTGCGACTGCAACGTAACCGTAATTACTAATAAAATCAATAATTGTTGTGTTCATAAAGATCCTTTCTGATTATAAAATTCAATAATTTCAGTTTATCGGATGCGTCGGATGATTGCCAGTGAAAATGAGTGATTTAAGAAAAAATACAAGTATATGGAATCCATTCTGATTTGTGTGGTAAAAATCATGCAGTATATTTGAATAGCATAGCGTATTCAAAGAGCTGCATAATTATACACAAGTATGGACAAACATAATGTAAGATGCGAAATATGATTGAATGGAAAAATCCAAAATTCTGAGTGTTTCGTACTTATATTTATCTTATTAGGTCACAATCTATCCAAACAAAAAAGAGACCTGGCATCTTGATGTCGTGATCTCCTTTAATAATATTTTTAATTAATTTGATTTAATCAAACATTCTTTTGGCTGCTTTCATTAAAGTTACTGGGTCATGGTCATAACGTGGTGTTTTAACCAATTTTGAATCTGGAATACCAGCAAAGTGGAAGGCAGCAGTTTCGCCTGAGCGAACAGCACTTTCTTCAGTGAAAATCATTTGGTATGGTTGTTCGACGAATTCACCAGTGAATGCTAAGTTAGTTGAGAAATCAGGAATAACTTTTGGTCGGTCTGATTTTGCCCGGTTGTTAAAGAGGGCAGATGCGTATGGCATGTAAACTGGGATACAGTTAATTACACTGTCCAAAATTTGGTCTTTTTTAGTCTTGATGTTAATTGGACCAGGATCAACTTTGGATAATTGACCAATTAATTCTTCCAACATTTCTTTTCCAGTCATCTTGATGTATTGTTTGTGAACAAATTCACCTTCACGCCGTGGATATAAGAAGTATCCCCAAATAACTGCTTCATTAGGTTTCTGAGCTGTGAAGTGTGGCTGATGATGAACGACGATTGACATATTAACGTCTTTTTGACCTAATGGTGTAATCGGTTCCGTTGAAATAAATGAATTCAAAGCATTTCCAGGAACTTGATTTGTAATGCGGGTAATTTCATTTAATAACACATGATTTTTAGTAGTTAATGTGAAACTTACCCATTCTGAAGCATCTCGGTCAGCAAAGAATTTATCAGGATTACCTAAGTTGTAGAAGTGCTGTGTAGCTTGTTTCCACAATGAGGATGCAGCTCCATAATCTGGATTTTCAGGAGCTGGAGTGTTGTAGTCACCTAATGTGGCAGAATCTGTGATTGAGCCATTAGTGAAGAAGACAGCAGTTTCATCATCGACATTAACGTGTTCTTGCAAGCCAGTAGCGACATTTTCCATCTTTAAGCCGGTTACAGTAATTTCATCTTGCATCTTAGTTTCTTTAAATTCAAAATCAGTTACGCGTCGATTCATTACAAATTTGCAGCCTTGGTTTTCTAAGTATTTAATCAAAGGCAACATGATACTTTCGAATTGGTTGTACCGTGTTCGATTTACTCCAACTAAGTGTTCAATTTGGGTAAATTCGTAAATCATTTGGTGCATGTAGCGCCGCAATTCTTGTGCACTTGATTGTGTCCGGAAAGCAAAAGTTGTTTCCCACATGTACCAGAAATTAGTTTGGAAAATGTGAGGATCATCTTTAAAGTAGTCCGCAATTGAAACGTTATCTAATTTAGTTTCTTCATCATCGCGCATTAAGATCAATTTAGTTAATAATAAACGGTCTGTGTTATTTAAACCTAACTTATGACCGTCAATAATTCCTTTTCCGCCTTCAAGCAAACGACCAACATCATATGTGCGATGATGGGCATCAAAATCGCGCGTATCTTCTTCCGCAGTCATTCCAGGTTCGGTAACAGATGGGATACGTGAAAGTAAATCCATCAAATCAACGTATGTACGGTAGTTTAACATCCGACCGCCACGTGCAATAAATCCTTTAGTATTTTCCATTGGGTGGTTTTTATTCCAATATTCTTCAGCTGCTTCTGAAGCAGTTGAACCATCGTTTGAACCATGTTTATCTAAAGCATAAAATGTGATATTTTCAGGATCCCAGTGTCCCTCTTGAATCAAATAAACAGCAGCTGCCATGTTAGCAATTCCTGCTCCAATCATGATTGCTTTACTTTTTGACATGCTAATCCCTCCCGATAATATGTTAACGATTACAACTTAATTATACTATTTTGGATAAAATAATGTCTATTATTATCTTTAAAATTGAAAAAGGTTAAAGATACATCGTTTACAAAAATGATGGATTCATAGTAAAATAATAGTTAAAAAGTTTAGTATAAAAAGAAGGAATCGAGGATGACATCCAAAGTCGAAATTAGCAATGCCGAGTGGGAATTAATGCGTTTATTATGGACGTTGGGTCATGCAACTAGTCGACAATTAAGTGAAATTCTCGCTGAAAAGTTTTCCTGGAAGACAGCAACAGTAAAAACATTATTGCATCGGTTAATTGATAAGCAGATCATCCGATCTGAAAAACACGGACGAGCTTTTATGTATTATCCCAATGTAGGAGAACAAAGCACGATTGATCAGCAAGTTATGAATGCAATGGATAAGATTTGTCAGATGCATGTTGGTCAGACTTTAAATTATATATTAAAGCAAGTTCCATTATCACAAGCAGATATCAAGACGTTGCAACAGACATTAGTGCAAAAGCAAAAAGATGCCCCCGAAATTTTGGAGTGTAATTGTTTACCTTCAGTTAATTGCAAACATTAATCGAAAGGGAGTGAATAACGCTTTAATAATTTTATTAAGCAATAGCTGAGTGAAAAGGGCTATATTACTCAATTTCAAGCTTGATACGGATAATTATCAATGTTTACAAATTGTTAGTTACATTGTATAATGTTAAGTCGCATGAGTGAGAAAAAATTAAGAATTAGGAAGTGTAAGTTATGCTTTCATTGCAAAAAACAATGATTGATTTATTACAAAAAGTTCAACTTCACAATCATTTGAACCAATATGAAGAATTTGAAAAATTAGGAGCAATTGATGTTTACTATTTAGAAGCTATTAACCAATCAAAGAATACGACGATTGGGGCGGTTTCTCGTTTATTGAATCAATCTACTCCAAATACAAATTATCATATTAAAAAGTTAATGAATTTAGGTTTGATTGATAAAAAAGTTGATGATAAGGATCGTCGGGTATACCATTTATCGGTTACTAAAAAGTACACTGAAATGATTGATAATAATACTGAATTCTGGCAGGATCTCCAGGATGGTCTTGAAGAACGTGTGTCAGCCTCAGATTTAGCCACTTTTAAAAGTGTATTGGAAAAGACTTTAGACGTAATTGATGAAGGTAATGAAGAATAATTAATATTAATAAGGTGTGACAAAACACTAAATAACAGGCATGTCGTAAGAAAAAGACGAATGAATTACGTAGTATTGATTCGGAGTTTTTTGAACTTACAGACATGCCTGTTTATTTTTGATCCTCTACGCGGAGATAGAAATAAAGGTCGGACTTATGTCACAACATTTTTTACATAAAAATTTAGTGTTACAATTAATGCAAACCATCTAAAAGGAGAAAAAGTAATGATTAAAGAAATAGAAATTTTAGTTTTAGGTTCCGGTTGTACAGGGTTAGTTGCCGCATTACAGGCACATCAAACCGGTAAGAAAGTTGCTATTCTTGAAAAAATGGATCAAATTGGCGGTAATTCAAAGCGCGCTTCTTCAGGAATGAATGCAACCGAAACAGTTTTACAATTGAAGAACAATATTATTGATACTGCACAGGAATTTTATGATGAAACTTTTAAAGCTGGCGGGAAAATGAATGATCCAGCTTTGCTGCAATATTTCACAACTCATACAAATAGTGCAGTGGAATGGTTAAAAGCTTTTAATGTGGAATTAGGCGATTTAACAACTTTAGGGGGAATGAACAAGCCGCGGACTCATCGTCCAACAGATACTTCTCCAATTGGAGCATATTTAGTGAACAAATTATTTGATGCAGTTCAAAAAGCTGATATTCCAGTCTATTTGAATTCAAAAGCAGTTAAATTGACGCGGCTTTCAGATCAAAGAATTGCAGTTGAAGTTGAAAATAACGGGGAAATATCCAGGATTAAATGTAACAGTGTAATCTTAGCAACTGGAGGCTTTGGCGCTTCTCAAAGTTTGATTAAAAAATATGCACCGCAGTATGCAGATTATAAGACTACGAATCAGGAAGGTTCTACTGGTGACGGGTTAAAATTAGCACATCAATTCGGTGCTCAATTAATTCAATTAAATCAAGTTCAAATTCATCCAACAGTGCAGCAAGATAATCCGCATGTTTATTTGATTGGCGAAACAGTACGCGGTGAAGGAGCAATATTAGTTAATACTGCAGGCAAACGTTTTATTAACGAATTAGATACCCGTAAGAAAGTTTCAAATGCAATTATTGCTCAGGAAACGAAACATGCATATTTAATTTTAGATCAACAAGTATATCGGCGAGTTAAGGCATTAGGATTTTATGAAAGCGTAGGTTTGGTTGTAAAAGCTTCAAGTTTGGATGAACTAGCAAAAGCGATTCATTTGCCAGCTGCTGATTTTAAAGCAGAAATTGAAACTTGGAATCAAGCAGCAACAAATCATTATGACCAACAATTTGGGCGTCAAACAGGAATGCATCCATTTAACGAAGGCCCATTTTATGCTATTCATGTTGCTCCCGCTGTTCACTATACTATGGGTGGAATTCATATTGACACTCAGACTCATGTTTTAGATGAAAACGGAGAAATTATTCCGGGATTATTTGCTGCTGGCGAAGTCAGTGGTGGATTGCATGGTAACAACCGAGTAGGCGGCAATTCAATTGCTGAAACCATTGTTTTTGGCCGTCAAGCTGGAATTTCTGCTAGCCAGTATTTAAATGAAACTAAATAGAAGTATGTAAAATTTCCAATAATTGTTGCTGCTGCTTTGTTAAAATGTGTTGTGCACGGTATGCAATTGACATGATAAACGCAGGAAAATCTTCAGCATCAACATCTAAGGCGTGTAATTGTTGATCAGTCTCTTTAATGGCGATTTCAGTTAACAAACCAATTCCGATGTTTTCAGAAACAAGCGCCTTTAAAATATTAATATTATCGGTTTTAACCACAATTTCAGGATGAAAGTGGCCTAATTTTGCAACTTGTTGTAAGGCTTGATTGTGAATATAACTTTCATTTTGAGTGATGAATTTTTGCCCTTTCAATTCAGAAAGGGTAATTTTTTTCCGATGGTACCATGGATGACCAGGTCCAACAATAATTTTTAAAGGCGATTTAGCAAAGACTTCAGTTATTAATCCAGGTTGCGTGATAGGTTCAATTGAGCCTAGTAAGGCAATGTCTAAATCGCCAGCTAAAAGCATTTTACGACAAATAATTGATCCCTTACTAATGATTGTAAGTTTATTTAACAAGCCTTGCCGCAATAATTCCGGAGTAGCCATTGGAAAATAATAAGTTCCGATGATTGGCGGCAAACCAAAGATGATTTTATGTTGTTTAGCAATTTGTAGTTCTTTTTTAGCAATGGTGATTTCTTTTAAAATATTTGTTGTATGAGCGTATAATTGATGGCCAGCTTCGGTAACAAGCAATTCTTTGTGTGATTGATTACGAATGAACAACTTAGCATCGAATTCTTCTTCAAGCCGTTTAATTGCCATTGTAATGGTTGGCTGAGAAACGTTGAATTGCTGTGCAACGATGGAAAAATTTTTGTTTTCAACTAAGGCATTAAAGTATTTGAAATCCTTGATATTCAATGAAATTACCAGCTTTCAATTTAGAAGGTGTGACAAAATATAAATGGATATGGAACTAATGTCACATTCTCTTTCGGTTTGTATAATTGCATTATAATACAAAAGAAAGTTTCATCAGTAAAGATTTTTTACATATGGTTCGTGTATGTTATAATCGGCGATAATAGTTATAAGAGGTGAAGAAGTGATTAATCCACGCCAAAAAATTCGGAAAATGACGCTTTTGGCAATTTTTTCCGCAATCATTATTTTACAAAATTTAGTCCCGTTTTTGGGAAACATTCCACTCGGACCCCTAAGCATTACGTTAATGCATATTACGGTGATGGTGGCTGCAATTTCGTTAGGACCAGCATCAGGAATGGTCATCGGAGGTATTTGGGGATTGATTACTTGGATTCGAGCATTTATATGGCCGACAAGTCCACTGGCAGTTATTTGTTTTACTAATCCATTGATTTCAGTTTTACCACGTATTTTAGTCGGCACAGTTGCTGGATATGGATATTTAGCATTGAAGCGCAAATTACATGCGAAAACTTCAATGATAATGGCAAGTGCTTTGGGAAGTTTAACTAACACATTTCTAGTACTTGGACAAATTTATTTATTTTATCATAACCAAGCACCAAAATTGTATGCGGTGGATGTAAAACAGCTGTTACCATATTTAATGGGAGTAGTTGCGACAAATGGAATTCCGGAAATGTTAGTGGCAATGCTTGCAGTTCCACTAATTTCTACGATACTAATTAAATTAATTCGAAAAAAGTAATTTTAGAAAAGGGGAACCTCATGTGGATTTAAAAAAGGCAATGAGGCGGTTGAAAAATAAGATTCGACGTTTCTTTAACCAGAAACATTTAAAATTTGCAGATGTGATTTTAATCATTGTAATTTTACTAATCGGTTCAATTCAAATTGTAAGGTGGACCAGCAAGAATATGACAAATCAATCTCCAACTTCGCAAGCCGAACAAGTCAAACTGGATTTTATTAAGCAAGTTGCTCCCACTGCAGAAAAAGAACAGCGAAAATATCATGTTTATGCTAGTGTTACGATTGCGCAGGCGGCGTTGGAATCGAACTGGGGACAAAGTGAACTTGCTCAAAAGTATAATAATTTATTTGGAGTGAAAGGAACTGGGATTAATAGTGCGTTAATGACCACCAAAGAATATGTTAATGGACAATGGATTACCATCAAGGCCAATTTTGTCGTCTATCCAAGTTGGCAAAAATCAATTGAAGCGCATACCGCTTTATTAGTAAATGGAATTGACGGCGATCAAAATCATTATCAGCAAGTTATTAATGCGCAGTCATATCAGCAAGCAGCAGAGGCATTGCAGCAAAGCGGCTACGCAACGGATCCTGATTATGCACAAAAGTTAATTACGATTATTCAAAAATATAAATTGTATCAGTATGACAGTTAAAATTCTAAAGGAAAATTATAATATTATAGCTGGCATTTTATGCTATTATAAATAATGAAACTAATTTTTAAGATATAAAGTGTTGAGATAATAAAGATGGAGAGTAGTGAGGGAAAATGACAGATATACTTTTTCCGGGTAGTACATTAGGAATTATCGGTGACAGTCCTAATGGTATTATGTTGGCGCGGGCTGCTAAAAGGATGGGATATAAAGTTGTTGCATATAGCAGATATGAGGAAAGTCCAACTTTAGCTGAGGCAGATGTTCGAATTGTAGGCAAGATGAATGATAAGAATAAATTGCAAAATTTTGCCCAACGTTGTGATGTAGTAACATACGAATCTGAACATGTGAATTCTGAAGTAATTAAATATATTGCTCAATTTACGCGAGTTCCTCAGGGCAGTGATGCATTGGAATTTATGCAAGATCGTTTGTTGGAACGAGCATTTTTTGAAAATTTGAATGTCAATATTGCACCCTATGCAACAATTGTTAACTTAGATGATATTTATCAGGCAGTAACTTCAATCGGTTATCCTTGTGTATTGAAGCCTATTCAAAAAGGTCTGGGTAAAAGTCATCAACAAATTATTCGAAAACAATCTGATATTGCTAAATGTGCTGATATCATTGACATGGGAACTTATATTCTTGAGTCTTGGATTCCATATACAAAGGAATTATCAATCGTATTAACGAAGGACACAAAGGGGACGATTAATTTCTTCCCTGTTGTTGAAAATATTTATCATGATCATGTGCTGCATGAATCATTAGTGCCTGCAATGGTCAACAATGATATTGAAGCTGAAGTGCGACGCTTGGCAACTAAGATTGTTCAAAATTTGAAATATGTGGGCACGATGCAAATTGCTTTCTTCTTAACAGAGAGTGGTGCAATTTATGTAAAACGGGTTGTTCCTGGTTTACATGCTAGCGGTTATGTATTTGATAAGGCAACAAATGTTACAATGTTCGAACAACATTTACGTGCTTTGGCTCAAATGCCGCTTGTTAAAACTGAATTGATGGAACCAACTGTTGCAATTACAATTGAAAGTCAAGATCGGGATGCATTAAGTACACAATGGGTATTGAAAGATAATTGGTATTACAATTTCTTCCGTTATCCATTAACAATGCGCAAACAATCAACTGAAGGTTACTTGTTAGCATTAGGACCTACGATTGAAACTGTGCGGGAACAGGTTGAATCGACTGGAATTTGGGATAACAAACGGCAACAGGAAACGGATTAATAAAGTAAAAGGGTGTGAAAAGGATTTGGAAAATTTGTCCAAATGCTTTTCGCGCCTTTTGCTATTTTGTGCTTAAAATGTCGATTTTGATTTGATATAATTAAACTTGATTGTATCTTAAAATAGGAGGAAATAAATTGGCTGTTAAAGATTTATTAGCAAACATGAATGATAAGCAAGCTGAAGCAGTTCAAACTACTGAAGGCCCCTTGTTAGTAATGGCGGGTGCCGGTAGTGGAAAAACGCGGGTTTTAACTCATCGGGTTGCTTATTTAATTGAAGAAAATAATGTCAATCCATGGAACATTTTAGCCATCACTTTTACTAATAAAGCGGCTCGGGAAATGCGTGAACGAATTGATCAGTTGATTGATGAAGGTTCAGAAGAAATTTGGGTTTCAACTTTTCATGCTTTATGTGTTCGGATTTTACGACGTGATGGTGAAAAAATCGGCTATTCACGAACCTTTACAATCGCAAGCGGTAGTGAACAGCGGACATTGATGAAGCACATCATGTCAGATTTGAATATTGATCCTAAAAAATATAATCCGCGTTCAATTTTAAGTGCAATTTCAAATGCTAAAAATGATTTATTGACTCCTGAACAATATGAAGAACGGGCTAGCGGAATTTTTGAAGAATTAGTTGCGAAAGCATATCATGAATATCAAACTCGCTTGCAACAAGATCAAGCAATGGATTTTGATGATTTAATTATGAAGACCATCGATTTGTTTAAAAAAGCCCCTGCGGTATTGGAGTATTATCAACGTAAATTTAAATACATTCACGTTGATGAATATCAGGATACAAATGAAGCTCAATACGAATTAGTTAACTTGTTGGCGAAGAAGAACCGTAATATTTGTGTTGTTGGGGATGCAGATCAAAGTATTTATGGCTGGCGCGGAGCCAATATGGAAAATATTTTGAACTTTGAAAATGATTATCCGGATGCCACAGTTATTAAGTTGGAGCAAAATTATCGTTCAACTAAGACAATTTTGGAAGCTGCCAACAAGGTGATTGAACATAACGTTAATCGGAAAGCAAAGACGTTATGGACAGAAAATCAACAAGGTGAAAAAATTCATTATTACCGGGGTGATAATGATAGCGACGAAGCTTATTTCGTAGTTAAAACGATTAAGCAGGAGATGCAAAAAAATCATCGCCATTATCGTGATTTTGCAATTTTATATCGAACAAATGCGCAATCACGTAAGATTGAAGAAACCTTTGTTAAAGCTAATATCCCATATAAATTAGTGGGGGCACATAAATTCTATGAACGAAAAGAAATTTTAGATATCTTAGCATATTTAAGATTAGCAACTAATCCACAAGATTCATTGAGCTTTGAACGGGTAGTTAATTCGCCCAAGCGCGGAATCGGAGCAACTAGCATGCAAAAACTGCAAGACTTTGCTGATTTACATGGATTATCGTTATTTGAAGCCGCTAAGAATGTTGCTCTGACAGAGATTCGTGGTAAAGCATCAACCGAATTAGCTAAATTTGCTAAAGTCATTGAGCAATTACACGAATTAGAAAAAACAGAAAGTGTAACTGAATTAACTGAAGATATCTTGGAAATGACAGGATATAAAGCTGATTTAGAACGGACAAAATCACTTGAAAATCAAAGCCGCTTAGAAAACTTGGATGAATTTTTAACTGTAACTAAGCAATTCGATCAGGGCTGGCAACCAGAAGAAGAGGACAGCGATCCATTTGCTGATTTCCTTGCTGATTTGGCATTAATTTCAGATCAAGATGATGTGGATGACTCAGATGAAGTGACTTTGATGACATTGCATGCTGCCAAAGGATTAGAATTTCCAATCGTCTTTCTGATGGGGATGGAAGAAGGAATTTTCCCATTATCACGAGCACAAATGGATGAAGATGAATTGGAAGAAGAACGGCGCTTGGCCTATGTAGGAATTACACGGGCACAAGAGGTACTTTACATTACTAATGCTTTGTCCCGGATGCTCTATGGTAAGCGGCAAATTAATGCTGCTTCACGGTTTATTACTGAAATCGGTGATCAATTATTGCAATCAGAAAACCAAGATAAAGATTATATCAGTAATGGTTCAGCTGTACGAAAAACACGCGCACCATTTGCACGGAAGACACCTGTTTATCGTAAACCGGCTGGTACTGTTGATCGCCCACAAGGTACAGGAGCTGATAAGAAAATTTGGAAAGTCGGCGATAAGGTTGAACATAAGGCTTGGGGCGAAGGAACTGTTGTTAAGGTAACTGGCAGTGGCGAAGATATGGAATTAGATATTGCGTTTAATAATCAAGGAATTAAGCGTTTGTTAGCTGCATTTGCACCCATTACAAAAAAATAAAGAAGGTGTGAGATTTGACTGAAACAGTTTTAGCTCAAAAAGCAGAAGAGTTAAGGAAACAACTGAATACTTGGTCACGTGAATATTACTCATTAGACCAGCCTTCTGTTCCGGATGATGTATATGATCAGAAATATCAAGAATTAGTAACGCTTGAAAAGCAGCACCCGGAATTGATTACTCCGGATTCTCCTACGCAGCGGGTTGGTGGAGCCGTTTTGAAAGGATTTCAAAAGATTGACCACGAAATTCCAATGCTGTCTTTGGGGGATGTTTTCTCAAAGAAAGAATTGGGCGAATTTGTTGCCAACTTAGATCAAACTGTCAATCAGCAAATTGACTACAATTGTGAGTTGAAAATTGATGGATTGGCAATTTCATTAGTATATCGAAATGGAATCTTTGTTCAAGGTTCAACGCGAGGCAATGGTCAAATTGGTGAAGATATTACTCAGAATCTGAAAACTATCAAAGCTGTGCCGTTACAACTATCTGAACCCGTTGATGTTGAAGTGCGCGGTGAATGTTATATGCCTAAAAAGTCATTTGTTGAATTAAATGAACGGCAAGAAAAAGAAGGTAAGCAAATTTTTGCTAATGCACGTAATGCCGCTGCGGGTTCGTTACGGCAATTAGATAGTAAAATTACTGCTGAAAGACGTTTAAGTACGTTTATTTACTATATTATGGAACCTGAAAAATTTGGAATCAAAACGCAAAGTGCTGCTTTGGAACAATTGAAAAAGTGGGGCTTTAAGATTAATCCAGACTATCGGGTTGCACATAATCAACAAGAAATTTTTGCTTATATTGATGAATATCAGGCTAAACGGGCTGACTTAACATATGATATTGATGGAATTGTGATTAAAGCTAATCCATTTGAAGTCCATAAAGAAGTTGGCAATACCGTTAAAGTTCCACGATGGGCCATTGCATATAAATTTCCGCCAGATGAACAGGAAACAGTTGTTCACAAGATTGAATGGACAGTTGGCCGGACTGGAGTAGTAACTCCGACTGCAGTAATGGATCCGGTTCAGCTTGCTGGGACAACGGTCAGTCGAGCATCTTTACATAATCCAGATTATATCAAGGAAAAGGATATTCGCATTGGCGATACAGTTAAATTGCATAAAGCTGGCGATATTATTCCTGAAATTTCAATGGTGGTGTTGGATAAACGGCCAGCTGCTTCACAACCATATGCAATTCCAACGCAATGTCCAATTTGTGGCGCCAAATTAGTTCATTTGGATGATGAAGTTGCATTAAGATGTATTAATCCTAAATGTCCGGCATTAGTTAAAGAAAGTTTGATACATTTTGCTTCGCGTAATGCGATGGATATTCGGGGATTAGGAACGAAGATTATTGCGCAATTGTACGAAAAGCATTTAGTAAATGATGTCGCTGATTTATATCATTTAACATTTGACGACTTATTGCAATTAGATAAATTTAAAGAAAAATCTGCGAATAATCTATTAACGGCAATTGATAATAGTCGGCATAATTCATTAGAACGGCTGTTATTTGGCCTTGGCATCCGGCATGTTGGGGCGAAAGCAGCAAAATTAATTGCTGAAAAGTTTAAAACCATGGATAATATAACCAAGGCGACTGTTGAAGAAATTGCTGCAATTAAGACAGTTGGAATGACAATTGCTGAAAGTGTTGTAACTTATTTTGCTAATCCAAATGTTTCAGCTTTATTGAATGAATTAGCTAAGGCGGGTGTTAATCTGGAATATCTTGGGCAGACGGCCGCAGAAATTGCTGAAAATGCAGCTGCAAGTCCATTTAATGGCTTACGTGTTGTTTTGACCGGGACTTTAGATCATTTGAAACGTGCAGAAGCAAAAAAATGGTTAGAAGCTCATGGTGCAAAGGTTACAGGCAGTGTTTCTGGAAAGACCGATTTATTAATTGCCGGACATGATGCTGGCAGTAAATTAACTAAAGCGGAAAATTTAAATGTTAAAATAATTAATGAAGCAACCTTTATACAGCAAATGGAGGAAGAAGAGTGAAACGAAAAGTTAGTGCATTAGTAGGCATTTGTTTGTCTGCGTTATTGCTTGTAGGGTGTGGAAAATCTAACAATAATTCATCATCTTCTAACAATGACAATACGACAACTACTAAGAAGTCAGATGATTTTCAAACAACTGGTGATGCTTCAAATGATCAATACCAAGGTGTCATCGAAAATGGACGTTATAAGACAAGTAAGTCACGGGGAGTCGGTGTTCAACAAGACTCAGAAAACATGTTGAACTTGAAGAACTTTGATACCGGAATGACAGATATTTCAAAAAAATTTTTCTCAACAAAGGATTACTTGTTCCAAGAAGGTCAATACTTAACTACTGATACAGTTGAAAACTGGTTAGGCCGGAAATCTAAAGATAATCCAGATGGGTTGAATCCTGAAAGCAACGGAAATGGTGCTAACCGGAATCCAATGTATGTTCAACAAATTGGTGAACAAGACTACATGAAGAATAATAATGGTAAGTTGTCACTTGCTGGAATGACCATTGGGATTGGAATGAACCGCAAAGACTATTATCAAAAAGAAAAGTATGGCGCAACTTATACCCAATCAATTTCACGGGATAAAATGGTTGAAGAAGGAAAGATTGCTGCAAAGAAAGTTTTGGAAAGAGTGCGGAAGCTGGATGGCGTTTCAAATGATACTCCAATTGTAATTGCCATGTTCCAACAAGCACCTAATGACAGCTTAGTTGGTGGAACTTTTTATGCATATGCTGTCAGCAACAGCGGTACTGATTTAGGGGATTGGAAAGAATTGGATTATAAGAATGTTACATTCCCTGTAACTTCAGGGAAATCAGTACCAAATAGTAATGATGAAAAGAGTTTTGAAAACTTTAAAGATAAAGTTCAAAAATTCTTCCCTAATTTAGCAGGGGTAACAGCTCAAGCCAAGTATGATGGTAAATCATTGCAAAGCATGAATATTAATATTAATACTCAGTTCTATAGTGAAACTGAAATTATCAGTTTTACTCAATATGTAGCTCAAGCTGCGCAAAGTTACTTACCAAATCGGATTCCAATTGATATTCAAATTTTAGGATCAGATGGTAAGACTCAAGCCTTCCTGTCACGTGATTCAGGAGATGCTAAGTTCGAAACTCATGTATTTACTAATAGCTAAGGGTTTTGAATATGATAGAATAGAATTAACGACTTGAATTTGAAAAGAGGTTAGATTCATGAACATCACAAAAGAAGAAGTGCGTAAGATTGCTTCATTATCGAAGTTAGAGTTTACTGAAGCAGAATTAGAAAAGTTTACGAGTCAAATTGAAGATATTATGAATATGTCGCATCAATTAAGTAAGATTGATACTGAAGGCGTTAAGCCCACAATTAATGTTACGGATGCAGTGAATGTCATGCGTGAAGATGTAGCTGAGGAACCTACACCACGTGAAGAATTAATGAAGAATGTACCTGATCATGAAGATGGTTTCATTAAAGTGCCTGCAATCTTAGATGAAGGGGAGGATGATGAATAATGGATTATTTAAAAAATGATTTAACTAGTTTGCACAAACAATTAGTTAATAAAGAAATTAGTGCAACCGAATTAGCCAAATCAACTTTTGACACAATCGAAAAACGTGATCAAAAGATTGATGCCTTCCTTGCAATGAATAAAGAAGCTACTTTGAAGCAAGCAGCCGCTATTGATGCTCGAGGAATTAATGCAGACAATGTTTTAGATGGAATTCCAGTCGGTATCAAAGATAATATGGTAACTAAGAATTTGAAGACAACAGCAGCAAGCAAAATTTTGGAAAACTTCACTCCAATTTATAATGCAACTGTAGTTGAACGATTAGAAAAGGCCGGCATGATTGTTGCTGGTAAATTAAACATGGATGAATTTGCGATGGGAAGTTCAACTGAAACTTCAGCATTTAAGCAAACAAAGAATGCTTGGGATCAAACTAAGGTCCCTGGCGGTTCTTCAGGTGGTCCGGCAGCAGCTGTTGCCTCAGGTGAATTAATTGCCGCATTAGGTTCAGATACTGGTGGTTCAATTCGTCAACCAGCTGCATTTAACGGGGTAGTAGGCTTTAAACCTACATATGGTCGGGTATCACGTTACGGTTTGATTGCTTTCTCATCAAGTCTTGATCAAATCGGACCTGTGACACGCTCTGTTAAGGACAATGCATTGATTTTGAATGCAATTGCTGGTCAAGATAAGCATGATTTTACAACTTCTCCACGTGAAGTACCAGACTTTACTGCTAAATTAGGCAAAGAAATTAAAGGAATGCGGATTGGTGTTCCTAAAGAATTTATGGATGTTGATTTACAACCAGAAGTTCGAAAAGCAGTTGAAAATGCAATTGCAACTTTTGAAAAATTAGGCGCAACAGTTGAAGAGGTTTCATTACCACATGCATTGAACGGAATCCAAGTTTACTATATTGTAGCTACTTCAGAAGCTTCATCAAACTTACAACGTTTTGATGGGATTCGGTATGGTTTCCGTGCAAAAGATGTTAAGAACTTGGAAGACGTTTACATTCGGACACGTTCAGAAGGTTTTGGAGATGAAGTTAAGCGTCGGATCATGTTAGGTACCTTCTCATTGTCTTCAGGACTTTATGATGAGTTCTTTGGTAAGGCAACTAAGGTTCGGACAATTATTTGTCAAGACTTTGAAAATGTCTTCAAAGATTACGACTTAATCTTGGGACCAACAACGACAACAGCTGCTTTTGGATTTGGTGAAAAGACAGATGATCCAATTGCAATGTACATGAATGACTTGTTGACAATCCCAACCAACTTGGCTGGTTTGCCTGCAATGTCACTTCCAGGCGGATTTACAGAAAATGGTTTGCCAATTGGAATTCACTTGGTAGGTCGCCGCTTTGACGAAGCTACAGTTTACCAAGCAGGCTACGCTTTTGAACAAGCAACTGATTATCATAAACAAATGCCAACGATTGGAGGTCAAAATTAATGAACTTTGAAACGACAATCGGACTTGAAGTCCACATCGAAATGCAAACAAAGTCAAAAGCTTATTCCCCAGCTCCTGTAGTTTACGGAGCAGAACCAAACACTAATACTAATGTTATTGATTGGGCATATCCAGGTGTTTTGCCACAAGTAAACAAAGGTGTTTTGGAATATGGAATGCGGGCTGCAATGGCTTTAAATTGCGAAATTAATCAAGATTTACATTTTGATCGTAAAAACTACTTCTATCCTGATAACCCTAAAGCATACCAAATCACTCAAAAAGATACTCCATTAGCTCATGATGGTTATCTTGAAATTGAGTTAGAAGATGGTACAAAGAAGAAAATCGGAATCGAAGAAATGCACGTCGAAGAAGATGCAGGTAAAAATACACATAATCCAAACGGCTATTCATATGTGGATTTAAACCGACAGGGCACTCCATTGATTGAAATTGTTTCTAAACCAGATATGCATTCTGCTGATGAAGCATATGCATATTTGTCACGTTTACGTCAAATTATTAAATTTACCGGAATTTCAGACGTAAAGATGGAACAAGGTTCAATGCGTGCGGATGTTAACGTTTCAGTACGGCCAATCGGTTCTGATAAACCAGGTGTGCGGACTGAAATGAAGAACTTAAACTCTCTTGAACATGTTCGTAAAGGGATTGAATATGAAGAAAAACGGCAACGCGGCATCTTATTAAAGGGTGGCGAAATTGAACAAGAAACACGTCGGTTTGATGAACCAACTGGTACGACAGTATTAATGCGTTCAAAAGAAGAAGCAAATGACTACCGTTATTTCCCAGAACCAGACTTGCCAACTTATCATATTTCAAATGACTGGATGGATGAAGTACGAGCATCAATTCCTGAAATGCCAGATAAGCGGCGTGAACGTTACATCAATGAATGGGGAATTCCTGCATATGATGCTAAAGTTTTGACACAATCAAAAGAAATGTCAGACTTTTATGAGGCAACAGTTGCCAAGGGTGCTGATCCTAAATTAGCATCTAACTGGTTAATGGGTGAAGTAAATGCTTACTTGAATGATAAACAAATTGAATTAGCAGATACTGCCTTAACTCCAGAACATTTAGCAACAATGATTAAGTTGATTAAAGATGGAACAATTTCATCAAAGATTGCGAAGAAGGTCTTTAAAGAAATCATTACAAACGACACTGAACCTAAAGCTTGGGTTGAAGAAAAAGGCATGGTTCAATTATCAGATCCAGCTAAGTTGCAACCAATTATTGATGAAGTCCTGGATAATAATCAACAATCAATTGAAGACTTTAAGAATGGTAAAGACCGGGCATTTGGTTTCTTGGTAGGAAATATCATGAAGCAAACTCGCGGTAAGGCCAACCCTAAAGTAGTTAATAAGTTATTAACTGAAAGCTTGAAAAACAGATAAAAGAAGGAATTGATTATGCAAAAACGTTGTCGTATTATTTATAATCCGACTTCTGGCAGAGAGGCTATTAAAAATGACCTTGTGGAAATTTTAAATATCTTAGAACGTGCAGGTTATGAAACCAGCGCTTTTGCGACAACTCCTGAAAAAGATTCTGCACGTAATGAAGCAGAACGGGCTGCACGTGCAGGCTTTAATCTGATTGTGGCTGCCGGCGGTGATGGGACAATTAATGAAGTTGTGAACGGAATTGCCGGATTAAAGCAACGGCCAAAATTAGGAATTATTCCAGCTGGAACAACTAATGACTATGCACGAGCATTGAAAATTCCACGGGAAAGTCCTGTTGAAGCGGCAAAGGTGATTGCACGTGGAGAATCATTGAAAGTTGATATTGGAATGGCTGGCGAAAAATATTTTGTAAATATTGCCGCTGGTGGTTCATTAACTGAATTGACGTATGTGGTTCCATCTGAAGTTAAATCATTGTTTGGCTATTTGGCATACTTTGTAAAGGGAGCAGAAATGTTGCCTGGTATGAAGGAAACAGATATGCATATTGAATATGATGATGGTGTCTTTGATGGCAAAGCTTCAATGTTCTTTGTGGCTTTAACTAATTCAGTGGGCGGTTTTGAAAAAATTGCCCCAGATGCCTCACTGGATGATGGTAAATTTACGTTGATGGTTGTTAAGACAAGTAACTTGCTTGAAATTTTAAAATTGTTTACACGAATTTTAAATGGTGATCACGTAAATGACCCGCGTGTCTTATACGTGAAAACTTCAAAATTGGTGGTTAAACCGATTCATAATGAAAAACTCATGATTAATTTAGATGGGGAATATGGCGGCGATGCACCAATGAAATTTAAGAATTTGAAACAACATATTGAAATTTTTGCAAATGTGAAGGATATTCCAGAAAACGCTATTCAACAAGAATTAGATAAAGATGAGGATGCGCGCGAACGTTTGCTGCAAGGTGTGGAAAACTTGTCGCAAAAACAAGCAGACGATTCTTATTCTGTGGATAAACATGAAGATTAATTAGTGGATAAATTAATGAGGTTGCGATTGAGAATGTCACAACCTCTTTTTAGATTGAGGAGGGATTTAAGAATGCAGACTCCAGTTAAAAAGAATCAACATTTAATATTAACGATTGAAGATTTAACTTATGAAGGCATGGGATTAGCTAAAGTAGATGGTTATCCACTGTTCATTGCCGGAGCATTGCCAGGTGAAAAAATCGAAGCGGTAGTAGTTAAAACACGAAAAAATTTCGGTTATGCCCGAGCTTTGAAATACTTGACTAAAAGTCCTGACAGAGTGGAAGATAATCAGCAACAAGCGGGAATTACGCCGTTAGGACATTTAAAATATGCAGCTCAATTAAATTTTAAGCGTAACCAAATCCAACAATTATTGAAAAAAGCACATTTAGATCAAATTGAAGTTGAACCGGTATTAGGGATGGATGATCCATATCATTATCGAAATAAAGCTCAGGTCCCAGTACGTAAAATAAATGGGCGTTTAGAAGTTGGTTTTTACCGCAAAGGCAGCCATCATTTCATGTCGTTGAAACATTTTTCGATTCAAGATAAGCGGATTGACGAAATTTTACAAACTGTATTGAACATATTGAATCAATTTAACTTATCAGCGTATGATGAACAGACAGGAAAAGGTTTGATTCGGCATTTAATGGTTCGGCGCGGATATTATTCGCATGAAGCAATGGTTGTAATTGTTACTAATGGCGAAAGTTTTCCACATGGGGATAAAATTGCTGAAATGATTATGAATTCACAAAAAGATGTGCAAAGTGTGATTCAAAATGTGAATAACCGACAAACAAATGTGATTTTAGGACAAAAAGATAAGGTTTTGGCAGGAAAATCCACAATTACAGATGAATTAAACGGCTTAAAATTTGAAATTTCCGCACATTCCTTCTATCAAGTTAATCCGCAACAAACAGAAAAACTTTATCAACAGGCAATCCGCAAAGCAGGATTAACTGGAAATGAAACGGTAATTGATGCATATTGTGGGATTGGTACAATTTCATTAACAATGGCCAAACATGCGAAAAAAGTTTATGGTGTTGAAATTGTACCTGAAGCAATTGAAGACGCAAAGCGTAACGCTAGTTTAAATAATTTAACTAACGTTGATTTTGAAGTTGGAAATGCAGAAGAATGGATGGCTAAGTGGAGTCAACAGGGAATCAAACCTGATGTAATCATGGTTGATCCTCCACGAAAAGGCCTAACATCGAGTTTAATTGAAAGTGCTTGTGAAATGCAGCCTAAGAAAGTAGTATATGTGAGTTGCAATCCAGCCACCTTGGTACGTGATATTCAAACTTTTATAGAGCATGGATATTATGTAACTCAACCAATTCAACCAGTGGATCAATTTCCACAGACACCGCATGTGGAAAGCGTAACGGTGTTGGAGAAAAGATAATTTTTAATTGAAAAAGATTGTGCATCTAGAATGTGCAATTTTTTTAGTTTTACACTTTTTAATTTTTTGGTAGAATATTAATATGTGTTTTAAATTAATTGAAACACTTAAAAAGGTAAGTAAGTTAGTAATATCAATTCAACCCTTTAATAGTGTTTCTTCTGTAGGCAACACCTGTCATAAGTTATATTTTAACAATCTGTAATGTTTTCTTGTATAGGTGAAAATCAATTCTTTTAATACACAAAAATTTATCTGGAAAAAACAATTTTGATGGAGTAAACTTAGATCGAATTGACTGGAAAGTTATGCAATCAGAATCGTTTTTACAGTCATTTTACGCAAGAGAAAAGAGGGATAAAAATGGATTGGTTTAGAATCTGGATCATAATTGCGATTTTAGGATTCGCAGTTGAAGCTTTTACGACCCAATTGGTTTCAATTTGGTTTGCAATCAGTGCGTTGATTAACTTATTTTTAAGCACAATGAACGTTGGCGTTAAATGGCAATTAATTCAGTTTATTATTACTGGCATTATTTTGATGCTGATTTTCAGACCAATTGCTAAACGGATGCAACCTAAATCTCATCCAATGAATGCCGCAGATGGAATTATCGGGAAAACAGGGATTGTTCTTTCTGATCGGCGAGTAAAAGTTGACGGCCAATCGTGGAAGTATTCATCAGTTGAATCATTGAATGTTGGTGATCAGGTCAAGGTATTGGCCTTAGATGGCGTAACATTAACAGTACAAAAAATTAAATAGAAGAGGTATAAAGATGTTATTTTTGATTTTAATAATTATTTTAATTGTTATGGCAGTACGTTGTATCAAAGTTGTGCAACAATCAGAGGCCTTTGTAGTTGAACGCATGGGAAGTTATTTTCAAACTTGGAATAACGGAATTCATTTCAAAGTTCCTTTTATTGATAATATTGTAAATCGGATTTCATTAAAGGAACATGTAATGGATTTGCCTGCTCAAAGCGTAATTACCAAGGATAATGTTTCAATGAATATCGATACAGTAATGGCAATTGAAATTACAGATCCTAAGTTAGCCACATATGGCGTTGATAACTTGGAAAATGCCTTAGAAAAATCTGTTGGTACAGCATTAAGAAATGTCGTTGGTGAATTAGAATTGGATCAAACTTTATCTGAACGAGATTCAATTAATGCCAAAATGCAAAATTACATGGATGAAGTTACTGGCAAATGGGGCGTGAAAGTTAATCGAGTAGAATTGAAGAATATTGTTCCTCCAAAGGAAATTCAAAATGCGATGGAACGCCAAATGAAAGCAGAACGTGAACGGCGTGCTCAAGTTACGGAAGCAAAAGGAAATAAGGAATCACAAATTTTGCAAGCTCAAGCAGAAGCTGAAGCAGCCGAGACTGAAGCTAAAGGGCGTGCTAACGCGGAAATTGAAGAAGCTAAAGGTAAGGCGCAAGCAATTCGTGAAGTACAACAAGCTTATGCTGATAGTTTGACAATGATTAGTAATGCTAATATTAGCGATGCGGCATTGAAGTTAAAAGCTTTTGAAGCCTTGAAAGATGTTGCAAATGGCAAGGCAACCAAGTTAATTGTGCCAAGTGAACTGCAAGATTTAACAACTTTAGGTTCAGCATTAAAAATTTCAGCTGAAAAAGAACAAAAATAGTTCTGCCCAGTGTTTTTGCTTGCATCCCTGAAAATATCTGCGTTATAACAAAGATGTAAAGTTCAAGTGAACTTAATCTTTTAAAATTCAAAGAAGGCGACAGCAATGGCAAAAACTTTGAGTAAAGAAGAACGCAAAGCAATGGCTCGGAAAGCAATGGAAGAAAGAGCTAAGAGTCCTAAAAAGGCAAATGGATCAGGATTTGCACAAATCGATTCAGATGCTGAAAAGTTAAGTAAGTAGTATATAATCGAAATCAAAGATAGAGCGGTTGGACTATGAAGTCGGTTCAATCGCTTTTTGTGTAATTATAACTGCCATTGGCTTCACATAGCTAATTCGTGTTACAATGTTAAACATTGAAATAGATAAGGAAGAAAACAATGAACGAAAAATTTAAACAACATTTTGATGAGCAAGGCTTTGAGAAGTTGACGCCAATTCAGGAAGCCACTTTTGAAGCTTTAGCAAATGATGAAAATGTCTTAGGAGTTGCACCAACTGGTTCAGGAAAAACATTAGCGTATGCGTTGCCACTATTGGAAAAATTGGTAGCTGATGATGGCACACAATTGTTGATATTAGCGCCTTCACAGGAATTAGCGGCACAAATTACGAATGTTGTGCATGAATGGGCTTCATTGATTGAATTGCGGACGATTTCTTTGATTGGTGGTGCGAATATCAAACGCCAAATCGAAAAATTGAAAAAACACCCTGAAATCGTTGTAGGTACGCCTGGACGAGTTTTAGAATTAGTCGAACAGCGAAAATTAAAGCTGCATCATTTGATGACTGCTGTAATTGATGAAGCAGATGAAATGTTGCAGGAACAAGAATCAATGACGACAATTCGCAAAATTTTAAGTCATGCGCCCGCTGAAATTCAAATGGTATTCTTTTCAGCAACGAAGGCTCCCGTATTTAATGAATTTCATCGTTGGTTTGGAATTGAACCCAAATACATTGATGTATCGGATCGAGATGATACAGCAGGTCAAGTAACGCATTATTTATTAGAAACACCAACAAGAAAACGAGTAGATATGCTGCGCAGAATCGCTCACTTGAACGAAATGCATGCATTGGTTTTCTTTAAGCAAGTTTCAACCTTGGAAGAAGTTTACCAAAAATTACAACATCATCATATTGCAGTTGCAAAATTAAGCAGTAATGGGCGGCAAACGGAACGTCAGCAAGCTTTAGCAGGCTTGAAAAAGGGTACGTTAACATTTGTATTAACTACGGATGTGGCAGCTCGCGGAATTGATATTCCTAATCTGCCAGCGGTAATTAACTTTGATATTCCGCAAAATCAAACGATTTATATCCATCGTGCAGGACGTACTGGTCGGATGGGCGCACCAGGCGCAGTAATCAATTTAGGAAATGAACATGAGTTGCGTAATTTCAAAAAATTAATGAATAAAACCACTTATGATATTCAAAATGGTTTTTTATATAATGGACAAATCTTTACTGAAAATCCACACCAAGCATGTACTGTACATAAAAATCGTCCAGTTAATAAGCCGATTGAAGGCGAAAAGAAGAAACGAAAGAAAAATCGAAAACGTAATCGGAAGAATAAAGGAAAACCTAAAGCACATAAAAACAAACAATAAAAAAATCGGTTATGGAAATATTTCCATAACCGATTTTCTATAATGTTTAAATGCTATTCAGCATTGCGGTTTACGCGTCTTGAACGTACAGTGTATAAGATGTAGGCGAATAAGCCGAATCCTAATGGTCCTGCAACAGTTGCGATTGCTGAAACCCAATCTTTTTGAATAAATGGTTGGATAATTGTAAAGCCGTTTGCAATTACCAAGACTGCACATGTGATAAATACGATTGCAAGCATTACTTTCCGTGAGTGGAATGCTTCAAATGGCCGATCTAAGTCGTCGCGTTTCTTAAAGAATGGGAATGCACCAACTAAGAACAAGTATGGCAATGTTGATGAAACATTACTCATTGATGTCAACAAGTTAAATAGGAATTTAGAATCTTGGTGAATCAATGTTGAAGCAATTGCAATTCCCGCAATTAAGACACATACGATAGTTGTTTGAATCCATAATGCAAATGAAGGCATGCCGTTTTTGTTTAATTTTGTAACTTTTTCTGGCCAAAGTTCTTTTGGTGAACCCATAATGAATGACTTCAATGGTGAGTAAATCAAAACGAAGAATGAACCTAAGTAAGCACATAACATACCTAACGCAGACAACCGTGAGAAGACTGTTCCCATTGTTAAGGCAGCGTGAGTTGACATTCCAAAGGCATGACCTAATTCAAGTCCTAAGTTTTGCATCAATACATATGTAATGTTTGCTAAGTTAACGTTAGGGTGGTTAACAACGTGGTTCCAGTTGATTGAAATTCCCCATAAGAAGATATTCAACGCATAACCAATACCGATAATTACTGTACTGATCATAATTGCACGTGGGAAAGTTTTTTCTGGTTTATCCAATGAGTCAGTAACCCCACCCATTGATTCCAAACCGCCATATGCAAAGATTGCATAGATCATGAAGCTGACCATTGCGATTGGTGATTGGAATTCTGGGTTAACAGAGGTGGCAAATTGTGAAACATGTTGTAATGGTTGTGCTAATTGGAAGTGATTCTTGAATAAGATGAATACACTTGAAAGAATTAACACTGCGTTTAATAACATAACTGCTAAACCACCAACTGATGAAATCTTAGCGATTGTATCAATCCCGTGGTTGACTAACCAAGTGATTACAATTACCCCGATTACAGAAACTAACGCTACTGATAAGGTTGAATTCAATCCTAAAATGTGCCATGTATCAGTTGTATCATGTCCGAAGATGATGGTAGAAACTGTAACACAGATTTTTTGTGAAATCATTACTTGCCAGATTACCCATGCTGAAAGCCAGATAAATGTAGCAATAAATGACCATTTTTCACTAATCGATGCATCTAACCAAGAATAGATTCCACCTTTACTTTCTTTCAATGCAGAACCATATTCAGCATACATCATACTACTTGGTAAGAAATATAAGAATGCGCCTAAGATGTACCATAAGATGGCACCATATCCCATTTGCATAAAGGCTACCGGTGTATTAGCAAAACCAAAAATGGTTGTAAAAATCATTAAAACTAAGGCACCAGTTGTAATTTTTTTAGTATTATTTTCGCCCATGTATGTTCTCCTTTATCATAATTTCATCACGAAAAATCGTACGTTAATTAATTATACACGTTTTATGGTAAAAAATGTAACATAAAATCGAATTCTAATAGAATATTTAAAATTAAAAGAGAAAAATTTCATCTTCATCATAATTTTTTAACCCATTTATGATTCTAGAGGATTTAAATCACGCACTTTACTTTATTTAGTACTACTTAATGACGAAAAAAAGGTTTATAAAAGCATTAGAAGATATTATTTCGGATAGGGCTTAAATGTTGAATATAACGCATATAAGCGAATGAAGAACAAGGTATTAAATCAGTGGAAAAGCATATTGTAAGAAATCGAATTAATTGAATAAAGTATGTTAGTATTGATATGAATTTAAACATTGGCTTTTTCAATTTTGTATTGAAAATTTTATGATGATAATCTTGAAAAACAGGAGGTAAATAAATTATGGCAGAAAAAGTTAGAAAAACGGACATCATGAATGAAGTAGCAAATAAATTTCCTGAAATATCTCGTGAAAAGGTATTTAAAATTTGTAATGTTTTTCATGAAATGATAATTGATCAAGTTGCTGAAGGACATACTGTTAATCTAAGAGGATTTGGAAAGTTTTACACAACTGAAACTAAATCTCATCCCGGTATGAACATGCAAACCGGTAGTAAAATGATTGTTCCTAATCGGATAACAGTTAAATTCCAACCTTCATCGAACTTTAAGTTAAAAATAAATGATGCCTAATTAATTTTGATAAAAAAGTACTATCAAAATGCTGATGCTTTTTTGGTTAATGGGTTATTTTGTGCAACAATGAAAACGAAGAATAAAGACATAAGGAAATAAATCTAAATCGCTTGCCAGCCTTTTAGATTTTTTCTTTTTTTCATCAAAAATGCTCGTCTAATAACTGCTGCTATTAAACTGACTTCAGTGCATAAAGCCAAAGGATAGCACTTATATATAAAAATTCAAAATGGCTTGATTCGTTTTGAAAAATTAATTATACTCTTAAATGAAGTTTGCGCTTGTAGCTCAGCAGGATAGAGCAACCGCCTCCTAAGCGGTAGGTCATCGGTTCAATTCCGATCAGGCGCATATAAAAGAAAAGATTTGTCAAAAAATATTTGACAAATCTTTTTTTGGGGCGTTAATATGACAACATGTCATATGACAATGTGTCATATAAATTCATTTTAGAAAGGAAGTGCAAGATGCCCAAGCAGACGTTCTTCAATTTACCGGAAGAAAAAAAGCAGCGTTTACTGCAAGCGGGATTTGATGAATTTTCGCGGGTGCCTGCTGATGAAGCTTCAATTAGCAACATTATTAAATTAGCAGAAATTCCACGCGGCAGTTTTTATCAATATTTTGAGGATAAATTTGATTTACATACTTATTTGTTAGAACAACGTACTAAATATTTACAAAATTTATGGGTTAAACTGTTGCGAGAAAATGATGGAGATTTATTTGCAGCGTTGCCAGTATTTTTCGAAAGATTTTTAGATGAAATTGTCGATGAACATCAGGTGAATTTTTGGAAAAATACTTTTTCATCATTTCGAAGTGCTGCTTTAACTCGTAAAAAAGTGATTGCACGACAAAATAAGCAACCGAATTTAGTGCATAATCGAGGTGACATTTTTAAGAAAGAAATTAATTTTGATTTATTAAAAATTGATTTCTCTGATGAAACCTTTGAATTATTGCGTCGTCAAATTATCACAATGATGATGCAGTCGATTAATCAATATTTCTTTAGTCAAAAATTAGGCGAAGATAATCCACGTCAAAAAGCCCTCGATCAGTTTGATATCTTAATTGACTGGTTAGGAAATGGAATTAGAAGGTGAAAGAACGAATGAGAAAGATTCTGAAAAAACGATTGCCAATTAGCCAAGTTGTTTGGTCATCCATCTTTTTAGCAATTCAAGTAATTGCGACCTTATATTTGCCAACATTAACTTCAAATATTGTTAATGATGGGATTGCAAAAGGCGATATTCACTATATTTGGATTGCTGGAATTCAAATGTTGGGCTGTTCATTGATTAGTGTTGCAGCAGCGATATTTAATAGTTATTTTTCAGCAAAAGGTTCGCAAAAATTAGGTCAAAATTTGCGTAGTGATGTTTATCGCAAAGTTATCAATTATTCTCATGATGAAATGGAACAAATTGGGACTTCATCATTAGTAACGCGGACAACCAACGATATTATGCAAATTCAAAATGTAGCCTTAATGTTTATGCGGATGATGTTGATGGCTCCGATGATGTTGGTTTTAGCAAGTATTATGGCTTATCGGAAGAGTCCAACCTTAACCTTGATTTTCATTATTGTATTGCCAATTATTGCGATTATTATGGCTCTTGTAATTCACTTTGCAGGTCCATTGTTTGGAGCAATGCAACAGAAACTTGATAAAGTAAATACTGTATTCCGTGAAGGACTAACTGGTGTACGTGTGATTCGGGCATTCCGTCAAGACGATTTTGAACAAGAACGATTTGATAAAGTTAACAAGGACTATACTCACAATGCAATTAAGGTTTATAACATTACAGGATTAATGATGCCATTAATGACTGTTATTATGAGTATGACAAATATCGGCATTACACTTTGGGGTAGCCATTTGATTGCTAATCAAGCTATTGAAGTTGGTAATATGATTGCATTTATTACCTATGCTTCACAAATTTTGATGAGTTTTGTAATGATGTCAATGGTTTTTGTATTTATCCCACGTGCACAAGCATCAGCACAACGTTTAAATGAAGTATTGGATATGGAAACTGAAATTAAGGATGCTCAAAATCCAATTAGTTTAGCTGATAAGCCATCTGCATTGGATTTTGATAATGTTGATTTCCGTTATCATGATGCCCAAAAAGATACCTTGGAAGGCGTTAATTTCAAGATGAAAGCGGGACAAACATTAGCAATTATCGGTGGAACAGGTTCTGGAAAATCTACCTTAGTTAACTTAATTCCACGTTTCTATGATGCAACTGAAGGAACGGTTAAGATAAATGGTGTGAATGTTAAAGATACAACTTTGCATGATGTTCATGAACAAGTAGCATTTGTTCCACAAAAAGCAAATCTCTTTACTGGAACATTGCGTGAAAACATGCAATATGGCAATCAAAATGCGACTGATGAAGAAATCTGGCATGCACTTGATATTGCACAAGCAAGTGACTTTGTTAAAGAACTTGATGGTCAGTTAGATGCTCACGTTGAACAGGGGGGATTGAACTTCTCTGGTGGACAACGGCAACGACTTGCCATTGCGAGAGCTTTAGTTAAAAAAGCTTCAGTTTATGTATTTGATGATTCATTCTCTGCATTAGATTTTAAGACGGATGCTAATTTACGACATGCATTAAAACAAGATACAGAAATGCAAAAACACGTAGTAGTAATTGTTGGTCAACGGGTTTCAACTGTTGCAGATGCAGATTTAATCATTGTTCTTGATAAGGGTGAGATGGTCGGCGCAGGAACTCACCAAGAGTTGATGCAAAACAATGATGTTTATAAAGCAATTGTTGACTCTCAGATTCGTGAAGAAAAGGATGGTGCAGCAAATGCCTAAAAAATCAGATTGTCCAAATGAAAGGCCGCAAATGGCGCAATCAAATCATCCGAGAAAAATAAGACGTCCAATCGAAAAACCGCAGAATTTTTGGAAAACAACATGGCGATTATTGAAATACATGAAAAATCAATTGTTTGCAATTTTCTTGGTAATGCTGATTGCGATTAGTGCTCAAATTTTGCAAATTAATACTCCTAAAATTTTAGGAAAAGCTACCACAGTAATTTTTGAAGGGGTAATGAAAGGTACTGCAATGGAAAAGGCCGGCATTTCGATGAGTCACTGGCCAATTGATTTTCAAAAAATCGGT
>DXFP01000041.1 GCA_019114385.1 Candidatus Ligilactobacillus excrementigallinarum
AGTCATTGGTAATCCAATTCCACTTGGTCCTTTAGTTAATTGAAATTGCATTACATCAATATTTCCAGCCTCAAAAGAAGCAGCACAAGCCTGTAAATATAAATCCCACATACGAGTAAAGCGTTCGCCCATCATTGTTACAATTTCAGAACGATGGGAATTAAAATTACGATCCCAAATTTCAAGTGTTTTTTGATAATGTCTGCGTAAACTTTCTAAATCTGATAATTGAAGTCCAGCTTTTACGATATCTGTCACATTTTCTACTATCCCTGGAATATAACCACCTGGGAAGATATATTTATCTAGCCAAGCATTTGAAGCGCCACCTTGTTGTCGAGTTATTCCATGGATTAATGCAACTCCGTTTTCTTTTAAATACTTATCAATGATTTTAAAATAATTTGGTAATTCCTTATGTCCAACGTGTTCAAACATCCCAACGCTTGTAATATAGTCGAATGGGGCATGTTTTAATTCACGATAGTCTTCTAAAAGCACTTTAGCTTGATCTTGTAAGCCTAATTTTTCAATTTGTTGATTTACATAGTCAAACTGTTCTTCACTTAATGTAATTCCTGTTACATTTAAATTATATTCTTTAGCAGCTGTTAACATTAATGTTCCCCAGCCACAACCAATATCTAGTAAAGTTCTTCCAGGTTGAGGGTTTAATTTTTTCAAAATATGATGTACTTTATTCATTTGAGCCTGATCTAAACTATCATCAGGTTTTTTAAAATAAGCACATGAATATGTCATTGTTTTATCTAACCACAATTGGTAAAAGTCATTACCAATATCATAATGACTTTGAATATCCTCTTCATTTTTCTTTTCAGAATGATTTTGATGAGGATGATATTTTTTCAAATGGGCATTTCTTAAAAAACTTCCCTCTGAACGATACGCAGAAGCAATAATTTTTTGGATTGATCCTTGAATATCAATTACTCCGTTCATATATGCTTCTCCTAAACAGATAGAAGGGCTTTTAACTAATTCTTTTAATGAAATATTATCGTGAAATGTAATTTCAGCTTCTGGAACTCCTTCTCCACCATATTGTTTAGTTGATCCATCTGCATAATTAACTTTAACTGGAAAATCGAAAGAATGTTTCAGGATACTCTTAAATAGCACACTATCTAACATTAATAAACGCCTCCAAAGTTAAAAATATCTTCAATTTTTTACCTACTATTTTAACTATATATTCTAACATCTATGTCATCTATATACAAACAAATGAATTTATTTTGATTTTTTTGCATAATATTGTAAAATAACAAAGGTATAAATAGTTACAATTCATTCCCGATAGGATTCACTTAATAGTGAAGATGCCTTGTAACCATTTAAATTAATTCAAATGGGGGACGTTTATATGTCGGAAAAGTATTTATTTACTTCAGAATCAGTATCTGAAGGTCATCCAGATAAAGTTGCAGATCAAATTAGTGATGCAATTTTAGATGAAGTTTTAAAACAAGATCCACAAGCTAGAGTTGCTTGTGAAACAACTGTTACAACTGGTTTGGTCTTAGTTGTTGGTGAAATGTCAACTTCAGCATATGTTGATATTCAAAAAATTGTACGCCAAACAATTAACGAAATCGGTTATGTTAATGGTAAATTCGGTTTCGATGGGGATTCATGTGCTGTATTGACAGCAATTGATGAACAATCAGCTGATATTGCTCAAGGAGTTGACGAATCGATCGAAACTCGTGAAGGTGAGAAAGATTCTCTAGATCAAATCGGTGCGGGTGATCAAGGAATGATGTTTGGTTATGCAATTAACGAAACACCTGAATTGATGCCAATGCCAATTATGTTGAGTCATAAATTAATGCGTAAATTAGCTGAATTACGTAAAAATAAGACTCTTGATTATCTTGGCCCAGATGCAAAAGCCCAAGTTACTGTTGAATATGATGAAAATCGTAAAGTTAAACGCGTAGATACAATTGTCTTATCTACACAACACATTGCTGAAGTTTCATTAGATCAAATTCGGAATGATGTAATTGAAAAAGTCATCAAAAATGTAATTCCAGCTGATTTACTTGATGACCAAACAAAAATTTATGTAAATCCAACAGGTCGTTTTGTAATTGGCGGACCACATGGAGATTCCGGATTAACTGGACGAAAAGTTATTGTTGATACATATGGTGGAGCTGCTCACCATGGTGGAGGAGCATTTTCTGGTAAGGATGCAACTAAGGTAGATCGTTCAGCCAGTTATGCTGCACGTTATATTGCCAAAAACATCGTTGCCGCTCAATTAGCAGATGAAGTCGAAGTTCAAATTGCTTATGCAATTGGAGTTGCTAAGCCAGTTTCAATTTCAGTTAATACATTTGGCACAGGTAAAGTTAGTGAAGCTAAACTTGCTAAAGCAATTCGAAAAGTATTTGATTTACGTCCTGCTGGAATTATCAAAATGCTTGATTTGCGTCGTCCAATCTATAAGCAAACTGCTGCTTATGGTGCATTTGGACGTGATGATTTAGATCTTCCTTGGGAAAAAGTAGATAAGGTAGATACATTAAAAGAAGCACTTGAAAATTTAAATTAAGTTGACAATCTAATTTCATTGATTTAAGATAATTAATGAAATAATTTACTTTTAATTTGGTCCCGTGAGGCCTCAAAGGTTTAATACTCATTAATTGAAATTAGTTATTATTAAAAATAGGTAAAATAGCTTTGAGGTAAACGGACTCAAAGCTATTTTTTGTATTAGGAGGATTTTCATGTCAAAACAAAAACATGACGTTGTTCTAGACATAAATGAACGTCCTAAACCTGGACAATGGGTTGGATTATCAATTCAACATATGTTTTCAATGTTTGGTTCAACTGTACTTGTTCCGATTTTAGTCGGATTAAATCCTGGAATTGCATTATTTAGTTCTGGTGTTGGAACGTTAATGTATATTTTGATTACAAAAGGAAAAATTCCCGCATATATGGGTTCTAGTTTTTCATTCATTGTACCAATGATGGCGTTGATGAAAACAGTTGGATATCCTGGAATTGCTCAAGGAACAATTGCTGTTGGATGCGTTTATCTAATAGTTTCATTAATTGTTAGTAAAATTGGTTCTGAATGGATTGATAAAATCTTACCACCAATTGTAGTCGGACCAATTATTATGGTAATTGGACTTTCTCTAGCAGGAACAGCTGCAAAAGATGCAACTTTAAACGCAAGTGGGCATTATGATTTACGTTTCTTCTTGGTTGCATTATTAACGTTAATGGTTACAATTTTCTTTAATATGTATCTTAAGGGATTTATGGGATTAATTCCAATCTTATTAGGAATCGTTTTTGGTTATGGAATTGCTTGTATGTTTGGATTAGTTGATTTTACTCCAATCATTAAAGCGCCTTGGTTTAGTCTGCCTGATTTTCAAATTCCATTTTTAAATTATCAACCGCATCTATATTGGGGGGCAATTTTAAGTATGGCTCCAATTGCATTTGTTACAATGACAGAGCATATGGGTCATATTATGGTATTAAACGAATTAACAGATCGAAATTTCTTTAAAGATCCTGGTTTAAACCATACTTTAGCCGGTGATGGAACTGCATCCATCATTGCAGGATTAGTTGGTGGTCCTCCTGTAACAAGTTATGGTGAAAACATTGGAGTATTGGCGATTACAAAGGTTCACAGTGTCTATGTTTTAGGAGGCGCTGCTGCATTTGCCATTTTATTCAGTTTTGTTGGTAAATTAAGTGCATTGATTGAATCAATTCCAAAACCAGTAATTGGAGGAATCTCATTCCTTTTGTTTGGTGTAATTGCTTCAAATGGACTTAAAGTCTTAATTGATAATAAAGTTGATTTCGAAAAGAAGCGGAACCTAATGATTGCCTCAACAATTTTAGTAATTGGAATTGGGAATGCATACTTACAACTTGGTCAATATCAATTTTCTGGATTAGCAGTTGCCGCTGTGATTGGAATTATTTTAAATTTAGTTCTTCCAGAAGATGCAAATAGCGAAAAAGAAATACATGAAAAAGCACAACAAAAATAAATTAAATTCTAAGAAGTGTAACAAAACAATAAAAGCGAAGATGCTGTAAGAAAAAAGCACAAATTATAAAGCAAAATTCTAAGAGCTTCGAACATACAATCAAGTTCGTTTGTTTTGGAACACAATTAAATGGAGGTTGCAATTAAAACACAACCCCTTTTTTTATTTGTATTCATAAATAATAATTATATATAAATAAGATATTGTAATCTATATAATAAACTTGTAAAATGTAAGTAACCTTCTGATTTACACTTTATCTCCATGCGTAATTAAATGTTAAGGGAGATAATTTATGAAACACAATAAAATGGGCTTTATTAGCATTATTTTATTTGGAATCAATGCAATTATTGGTTCTGGAATTTTTTTGTTACCAAATCAAGTATACGAAATTGCTGGTAACGCTAGTCTATTTATTTTTATTTTTGACTCAGTTGTTGTTCTTGCAATTGCATTATGTTTTGCAGAAGCCGCAACTTTATTTAAAGATGACGGGGGACCATTTTTATATGCTCAAAAGGCTTTTGGCAACTTTTGGGGATTTGAAGTCGGGTTCATTAAATGGATTGCAAATATGATTGCTTGGGCAGTAATGGCAAATGCCTTCGCTACAACTTTAGGCACTTTATTTTCTAAATTAAATGGTTTTACAAATCAAAAATTAATCTTAGTTATTTTAATTATAGGATTAACAATTATTAATCTTTTAGGAGTAAATTCAACAAAAATTGTTAATAATATTTCAACAATTGCAAAATTAATTCCGTTAATTATTTTTGTTTTAATTGGAATTTTTCATATTCATTTTGAAAATTTTACACCATTAATTGATTATCATTTTTCGATTAGCAAATTTGGAAATGCTAGTTTAGTTATTTTTTATGCTTTTGCTGGTTTTGAGTCTTTTGCAGTTCCAGCTGAAGATATGGAAAATCCTCAACGAACATTACCCAAAGTAATTATAATTGTAATGCTCATTATTCCATTTTTTTATTTTTTGCTTCAATTTGTTTCAATTGGAATTTTAGGAAATCATTTAGGAAGTACAACTGCACCAATCCAAGCAGCAATGGAGAAAATTTTAGGTTCAAATGGTTTATGGCTAGTAGGAATTGGTGAAATTATTTCTATTCTCGGAATTAGTACTGCTTTGTCATTCTATACTCCACGATCAGCAGTTGTTTTAGCTGAATATCGTATGCTGCCGCATTTTATGAATAAACGAGATCGCAATAATACTCCATATTGGTCAATTATCATCAGTGGAATAATTACACTTTTAATTTCTTTATCAGGAACTTTCAAAAGCCTGGTTGTAATTGTAGTGGTTTCAAAATTTGCGCAATATATACCAACAATATTATCGATTCCAGTTTTGCGAAAAAAATTTCCGTATCGAAAACATACATTTATTATCCCAGGAGGTTTATTAATTCCTGTTTTTGCTTTGATTTCAAGTGTTTGGTTACTTGCTCATGCTTCGATAAAAGAAATTATCGCCGGCATTTGCGGCTATTTAATTGCCGTTCCGTTTTATTTCTTTGCTAAAAATGCAAATAAATAATATTACCGTTCAGTTTAATTGGAACCTACCATTTTAATTAAACTGACGGTTATTTTTTAATATTGAACGGTATATAACAAACAATATCGAATTTAATTTTAAAAATGTTAATAATTATATTGCAAAATAAACAGATGTTGAGTAGAATATAATTGTTTAGAGAACATGGGATTTATATAGTCTCATTAAAGTAGAGGAGGAGACGTTCTGTATCTCGCAATTAATATTTTAGGTCTTGTAATTTTCCTATTCATTGGTTGGCTTTTTTCTAAAGACCGCAAGCATATCGATTGGAAAGCCATTATCATCATGGTTGTTTTTAACTTATTAATGGCTGTATTCCTTACAAAAGTTCCTGTAGGCCGTGACATTATTAAGATGTTAGCAGACGGCTTTGATGCACTTGTTCAGGTTGCATATAAAGGAATTGCATTCTGTATTCCTAGCATGGTTAATGTCAAAAATATGGATTTCTTTGTTAGTGCACTTTTACCAATTCTTTTAGTTGTACCATTATTTGACATTTTAACTTACATTGGATTCTTACCTTGGGTAATTAAATGGGTAGGTAAAATCCTTTCATTTATCACACGTCAACCTAAGTTTGAATCATTCTTTGCTGTTGAAATGATGTTTTTAGGAAATACAGAAGCTTTAGCTGTTTCATCACTTCAATTAAAGCAAATGAAAGCTTCACGAAATGTAACGCTTGCAATGATGTCAATGAGTTGTGTAACTGCATCAATGTTAGGTTCTTATATGCAAATGATGCCTGCACAATTTATCATCACTGCGGTTCCAATTAACGTAATTAATGCCTTGATTGTAACTGCAATGCTAAATCCTGTTGAAGTTACTAAATCAGAAGATACAATTGCTACAATGAATGGTTCAGCTGCTAAAGAATCAGGCGACATTGAAGCAGATGGTAAAAAAGAACCATTCTTCTCATTCCTTGGTGACTCAATTTTAGGTGCTGGTCGTTTGGTATTAATTATTGCAGCCAATGTTATTACATTCGTTGCTTTAGCTGCTTTAATTGATAAAATTTTGGCTTCTGTTCACATTTGGTCAATGGAAAAGATTTTAGGCTATATCATGTATCCATTTGCTTGGTTACTTGGGATGGATCCACACAGTGCTTTGCAATTAGGTCAATACATGGGAACAAAATTAGTTACAAACGAATTTGTTGTTATGGGTAAAGTTTCACCAATTGTACATACTTTTGCACCTCATTTTAAAGCTGTATTAACAGTCTTCTTAACATCTTTTGCAAACTTAGCAACAATCGGGATGATTATTGGATGTTTCAAAGGAATTGTTAATAAAGAAAAGAATGATGCAATTTCTAAGAACGTTGGTTACATGTTACTATCAGGTATCTTAGTTTCGTTACTTTCAGCTGCAATGGTTGGCTTATTTGTTTGGTAATATAACAATCATAATCAAAATGAACTCCGAATTTTGGAAAGTTTTCAGTTCGGAGTTTTTGTTTTATAAGCATCAAACTATTAATTTTAGAATTATTTTGATAAAGTAAAGTTAATGGGAGATGAGTATTTTGACAAAAGTTAATGTAATTTTAGGCAGTACTCGTAAAATTTCAATTGGGAAACGCTTATTTAAATACTTAGAAAATTCAATTGCACCATTAATAGCTGAACGTGAAGAAATTGAATTTAAGTTTATTCAACTAACCGATTATCAATTACCATTCTTTTATGAAGATGTTCCGCCAATTAATAATGCACACCGCACATTAAAACCGAACGAACAACAGTGGATTGATGACATGCAGCAAGCAGACGGTTATCTTTTTGTTACACCGGAATATAATCATTCAATCCCTGCAGTTCTCAAAAATGCCATTGATTTTTTAGGATTAGAAGGGGCTAAGAAACCAGCTAAAATCATCAGTTATTCAGATAATTTACGTGCTGGACAATTTGGTGGTGAAGCATTAAAGCCTGTTTTAAATCGATTAGATATTATTACATTACCAGTGGTTACAACAATTGGTAATGTCACTTATAACTTAGATGCGAATGGTTTTTTAATCGAAAATGCACCTTCAGCTGAATATTATCAAAAGAAACTAATCGATACATTACATGAAATTGGTTTTTATTCAAAATTGTTGAAAGAAAATCCATTTAAGTCTTTCAATGATTAATATTTTGGACTGAGACATCTTATATATGTCCAGTCCTTTATTTTTACTCTAAAAGGATAAATAGATTACAATTTAAGTAACAGTAATTCTAAAATCAGGTGAGAATATGACTTCAAAAAAGAAAACAACTTTAGCAGTAATTGCTGGCAGTGTTTTAGGTTTTATTGGTATCTTAATCGGGACTTCATTAACTGTTACTTTTCCTGTATTGATTAGACAATTTCAACTTCCATTATATATAATTCAATGGCTTTCATCTGGATATTATTTGTGTGCAACTTTAATCATGAGCTGTACATCATCTATCATGAAGTCGTTTTCACTTAAAAAGATTTTTATAACTTCGACTTGTTTATTCTTATGCGGGATGATTATTAGTTTTTTATCAAAAAATTTTATAATGCTCTTGCTTGGCTGTTTTATCGATGCGATTGCAACTGGATTAGCAACTCCATTGATGTATCAAATCGTATTTGCAACTGTTAATCAAAATCAATTTGGAAAGTATAATGGAATTGTTACAATGATCAAATCATTCGGACCAGCTTTTGGACCAACATATGGTGGAATATTAACATCATTATTCTCATGGAGATTAATTTTTATTTGTGTTATTCCACTATTAATAATTGCATTTTTCATTGGAATCTATTCTATTCCGAACAATATCAAATCAAATTCAAAATCATTTTATAAGACATTTAATTTTATGGGTATGATATTGTTTAGCGGATTATTAATTACTTTTAGTATTTTTATTAATCAATTAGGTACCAAAAATTCCAACTGTATAATCTTAACGTGCTTGGCTTCGCTTATTTTATTATTCATTTTTATTCGAAATAATCGAACATCTACCAAAGAATTTTTGAATTTTACAATATTAAAAAATAAGATTATCAAAAAACGAGCTTTAAATTTTTTCAGCTTGCAATTTATTAATTTATCAATTGCATTTCTTTTACCAATCTATTGTGAGGAAATCCTTCATTTTACTCCTTTAATAGCAGGATTATTAACTTTTCCCGGCGCTTTAATTGGGGCACTGATTTCTCCATTAACTGGAAAATATTACGACAAATATGGTGCAAAGAAAACTTTGATACTTTCAAGCTTATTTATCACAATAAGTATTAGTTTATTCTTTGGATTATATCCTAAACTTAATCCTGCAACGATTATTATTTTATATATTATATTTCGAATCGGATATTCACTAGGATTTGGCAACTTAATGGCTGACGCTGGAAAACATATTAGACAAGATAGTCGTTCAACTTTAAGTGCGTTATTTAACACTTTCCAGCAATATTCTGGTTCAGTTGGAAATAACTTAATGGCCTCAATCATTTCAATATTATCTGCATATAATTTTAGCAAAATTCAAGCGCTGAAATTTGGTGGAAAAATTTGTTTTGCTTTGCTAACATTAATTGCAGTATTATTATTGGCAATAATTATCATGGAGAAAGAGCATAAACATGGAAAAAGAGTATTTTACACAAATAATAAAAAATAATTTTGTTGAAGAAAATCAAAAAGATATTCATCAACCATTGATTGAGCCGCAAATTATTTCAAATCAGAAGGAGAAATTGTGGTCATATTTATCATATGAATTACATCATGCCAAAAGTTTTGTTTGGACAATCGCTTTCATTACCGCTGATATGCTTACACCATTAAAATTGATAATGAAAGATGAAGATATCCATGGAGAAATTATTACAGGAACTTATCTAAATTTTAATAATCCAGGCGTTTTTAAAGAGTTACAGAAAATTCCTAATTTAAAAGTTAGAATTTCAGATGCTGTTGGTTTTCACCCTAAAGGATATCTATTTAAGTATGATGATTACGATAGCGTATATATTGGAAGTTCAAATTTCACTCGCAACGCATTACTTTCGAATACTGAGTGGAATATCCGCTTAACTTCATTAAGAAATGGGCGCTTTGTAACTCAAATTCAAACTGAAATAGCTGAAATTCGACAACATTCAATCCCGTTAACTAACGCTTTTATTCAAAAATATGAACAAAATTATCAACCACAATCTAAATTAATTGCAAAACCAAACAAATTACATGAGCAAATTCATCCCAATCAAATTCAACAAGATGCGGTTAAAGAATTAATTAAAATGTATCAGCGTGGAAAAAATAAAGCATTAGTTGTCTCTGCTACCGGAACAGGGAAAACGTATCTTAGTGCGTTTTGGACTAAAAAATTTAATCCTAAACGTTTTCTCTTTATCGTTCACCGAGAAGAAATACTGAAAAAATCAATTAAAAGTTATCAAAAAGTTTTAAATGCAGATGCAAATGAATTTGGAATATTAAGCGGGAATCATCATGACATAAATAAAAAGTATTTATTTGCAACCGTACAAAGCTTATCTCAAAGTAGCAATATTCAGAAATTTGATGTAAATGCATTTGATTTAATCATAATTGACGAAGCTCATCGTAGTGCTGCACCAAGTTATCAGACCATTTTAAATTATTTCCAACCTAAATTTTGGTTAGGAATGACCGCTACTCCTGAAAGGCCAGATGATCTTGATGTCTTTAAAAATTTTGACTACAATATTGCATTCGAAGTTCGGCTTCAAGATGCATTAAAAGAAAACATGTTATGTCCATTTCATTATGTAGGAATTAGCGATTACGAAGTAAATGGAGAAACAATCACTGATTTAACAGACTTAAAAGATTTAACATCTGCAGAACGGGTAAAATATATTCTTGATCAAATTGAATATTATGGAGATACAAGTAATCCAGTTCATGGATTGATTTTTTGCAGCAGAACACAAGAAGCCAGTGAATTAGCAAAAATTTTTACTGAAAAAGGACATCCTGCAATTGCATTGACCAATCAATCTTCTTCATCCCAACGTAATCAAGCTATTTCCGCATTAGAAGCCGGAGAAATTGAATATATCATTACAGTTGATTTATTTAACGAAGGGATAGATATTCCTTGCATCAATGAAATCGTAATGTTGCGCAATACGCAGTCTAGTATTGTATTTACGCAACAATTAGGACGCGGATTAAGAAAATTCCCAAAGAAAAATTTTGTAACCGTTATTGATTTTATTGGAAATTATCAAAATAATTTTTTAATTCCAATCGCACTCAGTGGAAAATCATTGGATCAAAAAGATGAAATTAAGACACAACTTTTGAATAAACATTTAATCGGAGTTTCTACGATCAATTTCAGCAAAATTTCACAGGAAAGAATATTGCTTTCATTGAGAAAAGTTCAATTAAATTCTTTAAGCCGATTAAAAAATGAATATCAACTATTAAAACAAAAGGTTGGCAGAGTGCCATTATTAGTTGATTGGGAAAAATACAGTAATTTTTCAGCCGAAATTTTTACTAATGATCATCGTTTTAAAAATTATGGTATATTTTTGCAAAAAATGGGAGAGAAAATCTCACTTACGACAGAACAGTCCAAAATATTAATGTTCATTACACAGGAATTAAGTAATGGCAAAAGAATTCATGAATTACTTATTTTACAATATTTGATAGCACATCAATCAATTAATTATGAAAAGATTAAAAAATTGATTTTAGACCAAAATGCCTATTTTACTGGTGATTTAATAACTTCTGTAAAATCAATCTTGTCATTATCATTTTTTGATGTGAAGGCCGGAAAACAGACTAGAAAACAAATTTATGGTAATCATTCTTTAATTCAATCTAATTCATCAGGGTTATCTTTAAGTGATTGGTTTGCTAATTTATTGACGATAAAAAATGATTTTAAAAGATTACTAAAGGATGCAATTAATGTTGGTTTATTATTAAATACCAAATATAATAACCAATACAAATTTACTATTGGACAAAGATATAATCGAAAAGATGTTTGCCGTTTATTAAACTGGCCAAAAGACGTAAGTGCACCAATGTATGGTTATCGAGTTACTGATACAGTTTGTCCAATTTTTATTACACTAAACAAAGATGACGATACTAAACGGAATGCACGATATCAAAATACTATTGAAACACCCTCGATAATTACATGGTATACTCGTAGTCCGCGTCATTTAAATTCACCAGAAGTTAAGAAATTATTAAATGGGGTCGATATCGGAAAACCCCAAGTCAAAATTTTAGTATTTATTAAAGATAACGATGCAGAAGGAAAGGATTATACCTTCAGTGGAACTGGAAAAATTATTCCAAGTTCCGTTAAAGAGATTTCGTTAGTTAATCCAAGGTCACAAAAGAAAAAATCAACAGTACAGATTCAAATTGAAATTCAAAATAATTATAAAAAATTTTAATTAATTTGGTATTTTATGTATTAGTTAAAGTTGTAGATTTTAGATAATATATAATAAATTTATTATGCTTTTCAAAAGCATTATTAATTGAAACTAGCTTCATTTTCATTCATAATATTCTATATAGTAGGGGCATAATTAAAAGGGAAATTCAATAAATATTTTTATTTATTGGGATTTTACTATAAAGTTTGTGTTAGTTTAATCATTTTAATAATTAGAAAGGGGTATATAATGAGGCTTGGAAAAAATTTAAAAGCTGCACGTATAAATTGCGAGTTGACTCAAGAAGAAGTATCTAAAACACTTTATGTATCTCAACAAACTATTTCAAATTGGGAAAAAGAAATCAGTACTCCCGACATTAATAATTTAATTAAAATTAGTGAATTATATCATGTTTCAATTGAATCATTATTAAAAGAATAATTTAATTGAGATTAATCTATAATTAACACAAACTTCAAGGGACTATTTAAAAAGATCGTAACCATTAAGTAAGTTACGGTCTTTTTAATTTACGTTAATATATTTAACTAAAATAATTAATGATAGTTAAAAATATTAACATATTTGCAAATATTATTTGTAAGTAATTGTTTATAATATACATAACATAAAATTAATGATACAACATATTATAGTTAAAAGGAGAGTATATCTGAAAGAAGGGAATATAAAACTGTAGT
>DXFP01000042.1 GCA_019114385.1 Candidatus Ligilactobacillus excrementigallinarum
TTGATGATGTGGCAACGATGTATAAATACAACATCATTTTGGCTAACTCAGATGGTGATAAAGATAAAGAAATTCAAGTTTTTAACACATTATTAGCAAAACAAGTGGATGGAATCATTTACATGGGTACGCATTTAACAGATGCCTTGCGTGATCAAATTAAACGCACCAAGACTCCAGTTGTCTTAGCTGGATCAGTTGATCATAAAGATGAAGTGGTTAGTGTGCATGTTGATTATGTTAAAGCGGTTAAAGAAGCTGTTAATACTTTAATTGCACATGGTGATCAACGAGTAGCATTTGTATCGGGCCCACTAGATTATCCAATTAACGGTGAATATCGGCTGAAAGGTTATAAGGAAGCTTTGAAAGAAAATAATATTGAATATAATCCTGATTTAGTTTTTGAAACCGATGATAGTTATCGTGCAGGAGAAACTTTATGGCCAGCATTATCTTCAGTAAATGCAGATGCTGCTTTTGTTGCTGATGATGAGCTTGCAGTTGGGGTATTAAATGGTGCTGTTGATGCAGGTGTCAGCGTTCCTACAGAATTTGAGATTATTACTGGCAATGATTCTAAATTAACTCAAATTGTTCGTCCTCAATTATCATCAATTACTCAACCCTTATATGATATTGGAGCGGTTGCAATGCGTTGCTTAACTAAGATGATGAACAAAGAAGACGGCGAAATTCAACCAACAATTGAATTACAATATGGGTTTATTAAACGGGGATCTACGCGTTAATTACAAGCAAATTCAGGATTAATTAATGTAATTTATGCGTTTTCATATTGATAAATTCTTAATATTTTGATATCATCAAAGAAGACTGTAATTGTCAAATTTTAAATTGGAAAGAGGTATTTCAAAATGTCAGGACATTCAAAATGGCATAATATCCAAGGACGTAAGAACGCCCAGGATGCAAAGCGTGGAAAAATTTTCCAAAAAATCTCACGAGAAATTTATATGGCTGCAAAGACAGGTGGTCCTGATCCAGATGGAAACCCACAATTACGGCTAGTTATGGATAAAGCTCGTGCCGCTAACATGCCAAAAGATAACATTAAGCGTGCAATTGATAAGGCTACAGGTGCTGGCGGTGCTGATTACGAAGAAATTACGTATGAAGGTTATGGCCCAGCAGGTGTTGCTGTGTTAGTACATGCCTTAACTGATAACCGGAATCGAACAGCTTCAGCAGTTCGGGGAGACTTTAACCGTAATGGCGGTAATTTAGGTGAATCCGGTTCTGTAAGCTTTATGTTTAATCGTAAAGGATACATTGCAATTTCACGTGAAGATTTAGATGTTGATGAAGATACAATGGAATTAGCAGCAATTGAAGCTGGTGCAGATGATGTGCAAACATCAGATGATGTATTTGAAATTTACACTGATCCAAAAGATTTCGAAAATGTTCGTGATGAACTTCAAAAAGATTATGATTTAGCAACTGCTGAATTAACAATGGTACCAACTACAACTACTGAAGTTCCTGAAAATAAAGTAGAACAATTACAACGATTAATTGATAAATTGGAAGACGAAGATGATGTATCTGAAGTATTTACATCAGCTGAATTTCCAGAAGATTAATAGGTGAGAGTGAAAAGTCGGAATTGGTCCGGCTTTTTCTTTTTAAAAGAGATAACTATTAGAAATATATTTTGTAAGTGATTTATTGAAAAGCGAGGATAAAGATTTGAGTAAAGTAACAGTTTTAGGCAGTTTGAACGTTGATACAATTTTACAAATTCCGCGATTACCTCAACCAGGTGAAACGTTAGCAATGACCGATAAGCGGAATGCTGGTGGTGGTAAAGGGGCTAATCAAGCAATCTCGGCAGCCCGTTCAGGAGCAAAAACTTCATTTATCGGCAAAATCGGTGATGATGAAAATGGCCGTATGATGTTAAGCTTTTTAAAGGATGCGGGAATTAATACTGATCAAGTTACTGTTTCAGGTAAGGGAACCGGCCAAGCATTTATCTTATTACAAGAAAGCGGAGAAAATAGCATTATTATCTTTGGTGGAGCAAATCAAGAAATTAAAGCTCAAGATATTGAAAATGCCAAAAACACAATTGAATCTTCTGATTTTATTGTGACTCAATTTGAAACTCCAATTGAACAAGCAACTAAAGCCTTTAAATTGGCTAAAGAAGCTGGTGTAGTTACTGTTTTAAATCCTGCGCCAGCACATAAAGATGTTGATTCTGCTTTGTTTGAAAATGTTGATTTAATTACTCCAAATGAAACAGAAGCAGAAATTTTAACTGAAATTAAAGTAGTTGATGAAATTACTGCCCATGAAGCAGCTGCAAGATTGCAAGAGTTAGGTGCTAAAAATGTAATTATTACATTAGGCGGGCACGGTGCATACTATAAAACTGCAACTGAAGAAAAATTAGTTAAGGCATTTAAAGTTAATGCAGTTGATACAACCGCGGCCGGAGATACTTTCTTGGGTGCTTTAGTAAGTCGCCTCAAAAAAGACTTTAGTAACTTAGAAGAAGCAATTATTTATGCAAGTAAAGCATCTTCACTGGCAGTTCAAAAAGTTGGAGCAATCCCATCAATTCCAACTGAAAAACAAGTATTAGCGGCATTAGAAAATGATAAAGCGTAATTAAGGCAATATAAGTTAGCATCTTGAATGAGTTGTGTATGTAGGTTAGAGGAGTGCGAACTTGCTTTGCTGAATAATGTGCAGATAATATAAGTCATGAAATTCGGATAAATGCGAAAGTAAATTTGGAGAGTTTTACACTTATATAATAGTTTGGTAAATCGTAAAACTGCAGACCTAAATATGCAGGTTAGATATAACTTATATATGGTTGACAAGGTTGTGACGAAAGTCCAGCCTTTTTTATTATACAAAAGTGAATTCCTCCAAAAAGGATATGCTGTAAGATACTGGACTTACTTACAGCATATCCTTTTTTGTTTCAGTCATATTTTAATTTTTTTCGTAAAAATAAAGAAAATTTCGTATTTAAAAGTGAAGGGAGGATTTTATGAAGAAAGTCCAAAATGTAATTGAAATATTAAATGATGCAATTCAAGAAAAATGCAGTGATATATATTTTTTGCCACGCGAAGATGATTATGTGGTGCGATTTTATGCTGGTGGAATGTACTATGATTATGCATTACTAAGTCAGCAAAGAGCAATTGAATATATTAACTTTTTCAAATTTAAAGCTGATATGAATATTAGCGAAAATCGGCGTCCTCAACTTGGATCGTGGGAATATGTGAGTCAAACATGTAAAGTGAATTGTCGTTTTTCAAGTGTTGGTAATTTTTTAGGTAAGGAAAGCTTAGTGATTCGATTAATTTACGGGATTGTAAATATCACAAATCAACGTTATTATGAACCGCTTCAGTGGGAAAAAATCGTGCATACTTGTTTGAGAAGAGGATTAATTTTATTTTGTGGGCCAACTGGATCTGGAAAAACAACCTCAATGTATGAGTTAGTTAAATGCTTTTATGATCAACAAATATTATGTGTTGAAGATCCAGTTGAAATTTATCTTCCTGAAGTCTTGCAGTTGCAGGTCAATCAGCAAGCAGGAATGACATACGATGAATTAATCAAAGTAGCATTACGACATCATCCGGATATTTTTGTGATTGGTGAGATTCGAGATTCACAAACAGCCGATGCTGCAGTAAAAGCGGCTTTAAGTGGTCATTTAGTTTTAAGTACTGTACATGCACTGCATCCAGCAGGAGTGATAAATCGATTATTGAATTTAGGTGTCAATCTTCATGAACTAAATCAAGTATTACGTCAAGTTAATTATCAACGGTTGATTCCCAATGTGCATAAAGAAGTTAAAGTGTTATTTGATCAACTAAATATTCATGATTTTTCGCTTGAGCAGTTTGTGACTGATAATTCAATGACAGAAAGGTGGCGCAAATCACTTGAAAATCTTAGAAATCAGGGAGAAATATCTGAAAAAACATATCAAAAATATTTGTACGGATAAATCAAAATGGTCATTGAAGATGCAAAATAATTTTTTTGAAACATTAGCAGATTTATTAAAGAGCGGATTTTCTCTAAAACAGAGTATCCAAAATATATCAATTTTATATCCGAAGATGGCAAATGATTTAGAAAAAATAAGTGTGCAGTTGAATCAAGGAAGACGATTTAGTGCGTGTATTCAAAAGTTTGTATCAAATACTACATATAATCAAATTGCGGTAGCTGAAGAACACGGACAATTAGAACGCAGTGTTGTGCAGTTAGGTAAATACTTACGTGGAAAAATGAATCAAAAAGAAAAGTTGATTGGGGTATTGATTTATCCGATTTTGTTAATTTTTCTTTTGACAATAATGATTTTTATCTTTGCTAAATGGCTAAATCCCACTTTGGCATCGATTAATTTTAATAATCAAAAAAATTTTTTTGATACAATTTATTATCAGGCTATTAAAACAGTTATCATTTGTATAATTTTAGGCGGAATAGTGTATTCTATCAGGATAATTTTTTGGTGGAAAAAACAAAAGCAAATTACACGACATATTTGGTATAGTCAATTACCGCTTATAGGAAATATTTATCGTAATTTCTCATATTATTATTTAAGTTTTAACTTAGCATTATTATTGAAAAGCGGAATGAATTTACAGGAAGTTTGTCTTTTTTTAGGCAGGTTCAGTCAGAATTCGTTGATGTATCAATTAGGTGAAGATTTGAGAAGACATTTACTTGAAGGTAAAAAAATAAGTTCTTTTATTCGAAAATATCCATTTCTACCGCCAGAATTAGTTATTTTCTTCAATAAAGGACAAACGAATGCAGAACTAAGTCAAGATTTACTAATTTATTCACAAACTACATATCAGCGGTTAATGCGTTCAATTGATAATCTGATTAATTTAGTTCAGCCATTATCGTTTTTAGTGATTGCAATTATTATTATAGTAATTTATCTGTCGATTTTAATTCCAATGTATTCAAATTTAGGAGGGGTTTATCAGTGAAAAAAGAAATTAAAGGTTTTACATTAATTGAGATGGCAATTGTGTTATTTATTGTTAGTTTATTGATCTTAATTATCATTCCCAACATCAATCATCAGCGAA
>DXFP01000005.1 GCA_019114385.1 Candidatus Ligilactobacillus excrementigallinarum
ATCATAGTGCTATAAAAAACCTTTTATGGTTATCCTAAGTAATAAATAATCGCACAAATGTTTCATCAACAATTGTGCGATTTCTTTCTAATTGAAATATCCAACTTACTTTTTTCCTCGAATCCATTCAAAAAACCAAGTAAGATCATTTGTCAATAACATCATAACTATTTTCCCCCTACTAGTTCTTGATATGACTAGTTTAGCAACTTCTTTATTTTTGACTAGAAGGAGTTTGCTCAACAACATTAAATCTGTGGTGAATGACAGTTAAGATAAATACTAAAGGAAAATTTCAGCAATAACAGTTCCTTGTTTATAAAATAAATTGAATTGATTATCGTATTTTTTAGCAATATCTTTGACATTTCTTAGTCCCAATCCATGATTAAATGTATCATGTTTAGAGGTAACAATTGTGTTGTTCTCAATTTTAATTGGATGATTCACGGGATTGACTATACTTAGATAAGGACGACATTTGGTAAATTCACTGACTGTAATTTCAATCCACCGCTGATTTACGGGCATTTTCTCGGCTGATTCTAAGGCGTTTTTGAATAAATTGTAGAAAACGACACCTAAATCATAAGAATCGGTTTCTAGTTCAAGTGGTAAATGCCCGTTAATTGTTACTTCGATTCCTTTACTTTTGGCTTGATCCAATAAATTTTTTAATAAAGAATCTATAATCAAATTACCAGTATATTTTTTTTGATTTTCAAGTAACGAGTATTCGTTCATTTTTTTTAGATAATCCTTTAGAGCAGTATAGTCCTGCTTTTCGATAAGTGTGTTTAAGATAATCATATGCGCTTGGTAGTCATGCCGGAATTTTCTGAGTTGCGTATCTTGTTTGATTTTATTTTTTAAATATTCCTGCTGCATTTGATAAAATTTATCTTGTAATCTTTGTTTTTCCTCTAATAAGTGCCGATTTGTATTTAAGAATGCTTGGTAAACAACTAAATATAGGAGTAACAGACAAGCAATAGAAGTGCAACTACCAATAACTACGAATGTTCTTGAATTGTCAAAATGAATAGCAACATATTGCCAAGCGCTGAGAATGGCGAGCGTTGCAAAGACTGTTGTGTAGAAAATAATATATTGTCTAATCGTCAATTCAATAGGATTGTTGTTGAATTTTTTACGATAATATAAAATACTAAGCAAAATAGCAAGTGTACAGATATTTACAAGTAGAAAAGAATAAAAATCACTATAAATTAAATGAATGATTTTTCCGTTTATTAAAATTCCTTCAAACATCAATAGAGTTACTGAAATAGCTGAAGTTGCTAGGTAGATAAACGGATAGATTGCTAGGGCACGTTTGCGATTGGGTGGTTCAACTAATAGATGAATTAATGAAAAAAGTAATATACATAAGGGCTCTTTATAAATTGGCGGTAAAGTATCAAGAAAAAGGAAATAAATAGCTATCATGCCACCTGTTACCAGTAACCATTTAGTTATATTTTTAGAAAAAGAAAAGCCCTCTAGAATTTGATACCCTAATAAACAAGCACTACCATCGAAAAATATTCTTAATAAGTCCCATAAAAAGGGAATTAAATGCTTCTCCATACCAAATCTCTCCTAAATGTAAAATAAGCTTCTTTTAATTTTGGATAGAATCTTCGCCCTACAGGAATGGTTTCTTGGTTAGATAAGCTAGCTGAGGTTACAGTAATTTTTTCCGACTGTATTAATGAAATAATATACGATTTATGGCATCTGATGAAAGGTAGTTCTACAAATTTTTGTTCTAAATCTTTTATTCGACTTAAAATCAGAAAATTGTCTTTTTTATTTACTAAGTGTACTTCGATATAGCGATCATCTACTTTGAAGTACACAAATTCATCTATAGAATGACGATGAATAACATTAAAGATATCGGTAAATTCAAGCACTTTTTCTTTTTCAGTGATTTGCAGGTATTGTTGAATTTTCTTCTCTAAGTCAAAATCATTCGTAGGTTTGTTTAAAAAGCCTAATGTTTTTGTACCAAAGGCCTCATATATATGTTCTTGATGGTTTGTAGTAAAGACGATATATCGTACTAATTTTTGATTGCTTAACTTATCTTTTAATGTGAGTCCGTCCATTTCTGGCATATCAATGTCTAAAAATAGCATATCAATGGAGGTGGAATGAGGTTTAGTTATGTAATTAAGGACTTCTTGTCCATTATTAAATTTTAATATAGTTACATCAATTTTCATTTTTTTGCATAGAGAATATAATTGTTCTTCTAATGTTTCTTGAAAAAGTCGTTCGTCATCGCAGATTGCAAAAATCATTCGAATCACCTCGCTAATAGCTGTACATATTTATTATAATACTTGTAATTAACTTGCACAATAATAATTTAATCAGGCTTTAATTTTCAATGATTTAATTTGGCTTTAATTTTTTTTCAAATCTTTCTATTTTCCAATGATAATAGATGTTTAACTAGTGATGCCAGATTTTTTATAGTCAAACAACTGTTACATCTTCTTGTTTTAAGTATCTAACCAATCAATATCTCTATTTTCATGATATTTGTACCTAACTTATACACTGTAATACAATCTTTTTAGAATAAATTATTATTTAGATTATTGAGAGATATGACACAGGTAGTGACATCAATATTTTATGTAAAGATTCTATCTGACAGTTATTATTAGAAAAAGAACCCCTTGCTTCTCAATCTACCATTTCTCGCTTTTTAGATTGTTTTACCGAAAAGAATATTGAAGAACTACAAAAGTGAATCAAGATTTACTTGATAAAGTGCATCTTTTCATGAAGACAGTGATTTTATTATCACCCATACAGACATTTTTTGATGCCGAGAACAAGCAAATTACAACGTCCATTACCAAATATACGGTCCCCACATTCGTTGATTTTGGTTGTGTAACTGGATATTATCTGAAATTACAGTTATGTGCAGAAAATCACTATACTTCTAACGGTGTAGGTGGATTTATCAAACCCTTGCTTGTCCATTATTTGACAATAGTCTCAAATCAGGAACTGGAGATAGTGTATTCGCTACACTAAAACTGTATAAAATTTGTGAAGAAGCCGAGGCACAATACATCAACTGTTTAAAAAATAATACATGCTTAACGCAACTTGATGCAGAAAAACACCTATGATAAACATTGTCCAGGATAAAATAGAAGTCCACTATTTCTCAGTATAATACCAATTTAATAGAAAATTTTGAGAAGTTTATTTTAATGTCACTAAAAAATTAATATAGTAGACGTAATAAGCAAATTTTATTAGACTTGTTGTTCAGCCTATATTTACTGTTGTTCGCGACAAAAATTATTGAAACCAGAAAAACATGAGTATATAGTGTAATTGCAAGGTATTAGAGGTGTTTTGAGTGTGCTATAGATTCACTAATCCATGACATTCCTTTTGATTTTGGAAATAAATATGTGGGAGGTGGAGGAAATCAATATTCATTTTACATTCCTTGATAATGCGGTTTCATATAATTGTTTTCAGTGTAGAGGACAATGTTGTTTTTTAAAAAATAATTTATTGCTGACTAAAAAAAGCTCATCAAAGTTTATTAGAAATAATGAAAATCATGATGATGTTGTTAAAATGTTATTTGATTTTTCGCAAACATTAGAATCAAATTATACATTGTTGAATTGTGGGAGAAATTGTTGGTTTCACACAGATGATGGATGTGAAATTACTTGTTATGGGTTGGATAAGCCGTTGACATGTCAATTATATCCGTTGAAGATTAAAAAAATAAAAAATTGGTATATAGTATCTTTTCATCCTTGTCCAAGGTTTGAATATAAAAATGATTCTCCAACAGCTATAAATCAAGAAGATTGCTTGCCGATACTTCATGAGTATATTCGTTCTAAAGTGCCCATAACCACTTTAGACACGGGTGTTTCCAAAAATAGGTTGGAATTTGAATTAGATTATCAAAAAATGTTTAAAAACAGGATGAAATACAGGCTTTTGAATTGTAAAGCTTCTATAATAGATGAGTATTTGATGTTTTACTTGGAGTTTAGATGGGATAAGTTTTCTATGGAATTAACACCATCGCAATCTGATACGCTATTTGTAATTTTTAAAGAAACATTTTATAAAAATATGGATAGACTAAAGCTTTTTAATCGTACCAATCAATATATCATTTTACGTAATGAATTTAGCAAAGATGTACGAAATAAACACAAGTTGAGACTGTTGAAATAGGTTAGAAGATTCCTATGTAAAAATCTTAAAAATGCTTGAGGAGGTCTTTGATATGGAGACAGCGTTAGAGGAAATTAAACTTATTGAGAAAGTAGAAGAAATGGAAAGAAAAACGGAAATTTTAGAAATTGTTCCTACGTCAGTTTCGGAAATTGTGGATTCAATGAAGGGAAGATGTCCCCCAAGTATTAGTGGACTTGTAGAAATTGAACAAGATTTATAAAGCAACCTCGGTGTATTTATATTGGTGATATAGATACACCTTTGTTGCTTTTGAAATATAAAGTGATCTATACTTATTCGAGTTTAAGTATTTTTGAAAATTATCAAAAATTTATGCAATATATTTTTTATTTACATAAATTCAGTTTGAAGAATAATAACTATATTGATATTTTTTGTTTTTTTACTAACGTTAGTTGGAGGCTGATGTAGTAGTTATGTGTAGAAGTATATCTGTTTTTTTTAACGATTACAGTAAAACGGGGATAATGCTTGATAATTCCGAAAAAAAGGCATATGTAATAAAAAAATCTCATCTATTATCAATTGAATATTTACTGAGACATACGGATACCGTTGGATATGATATTCCAAAATCTTTGAAATCTGTATTATCATTTTTTAAGTCTAGGAATATTGTTATAAATAGAAAAACGGTTAAGCTGATTCAATTTTATTCGAAAATACCGTTGAGAACGGTTCAATTAGAGATAACGAATAGGTGTAATTTGAGGTGTAAACATTGTTATATACCAAGTTATACAGATGATTTAGAAGTAGAAGATATTTTAAAAATTATAGATGAATCAGAAAGATTAGGTGTTATGAATTTTTGTATCACAGGTGGAGAACCTTTGCTTCATACTGATATTGAAAAAATTTTAATTTATTTACTCCAGACAGGTATGAATATTACAATTTTTTCAAATTTAATTAACTTAAATGATAATATTAAACGTATTATTGTTTTAAGTGATAGAATCAGCTTCAAAGTAAGTTTGGATGGAGGCACTCCAGAGGTTCATGATTATATTAGAGGTAAAGGCTCATTCAAAAAAACATACAACAATATATTGTGGTTAAAAAAAATGCGTGTACCAGTTGAGGTAAATGTGGTTTTAAATAGTGCGAATATTTCTGAAATTGATGCATTAGAGTCTTTATCTCGGAAACTGGATATCCGTTTTCGTTATGATAAATTTATCCCGTTTGAACGAGGTGATGAATTACAGTTACCTGATGAGGTGTATATTGATAATATGCTAAGAATAGAAAGTGTGGACTTTAGCAAATTAAAGCAACATAAAAAAATTAATACTAGTTGTTTTTATTGTGAAGCTGGTAACTCATATGTGTATATAAATAACGAGGGATATGTTACTTTTTGTCCTACGTTATCGTCTAATAAATTTTCTGGTGGAAATGTTAGGAGTCAAAGTTTGAAAGAAATTTGGGAAAGTTCAACTTTTTTTAAAAGAATAAGGAATATTCGTTGTAAGTATTTTGAGGAGTGTAAATTAAATTATATTTGTAATGGCGGTTGTAGAAGCAGAGCAGAGTCGTATAGAGGTAATATTGATGATCCAGACATATTAGAGTGTAAAATGGCGTTTTGTTTAACAGGAATTACTCCGCCGAGTTTTAGGGAGATTTTAGAGTGAAAAATATTTTGTTAATTGATTATGATGCTTCAAGTAAGATTCCGGGGTGTCGATTTGCTATACAAAAGTTTTATGAGCAACATATAATGAAAGGAATTTTGAAGTTAAATTTGATTACTGTTAAGTTCAATAACTTACCAAACTCAGAAGTTAATTTTAGATACATGAATGAATTGATTTTTAATAATGATATTAGTTTAGCTATTGGTGGAGATCATTCTATAACTTACACTTTAAGTAAAAGTATAATGACAAATAAATCACTATTAATCATATTTGATGCACATTTGGATTATTTTCCTAATCATACTAGTGAAATCTGTAACTGGAACTTTATTGAAGAACTATTAGATGAATACGAATATATTATTGTTCTAGGATATAGAAATATATATCATGAGTGTGCGAAACATGAAAAAATATACTTGTTCAGTAGCAGTGATTTAGAGTATAATAGCCGATACGTAAAAGAAAGTATAAGTAAGTTAATAGAAAGAACGAACGATATATACTTGTCTGTTGATATGGATGTGGTATCACCTGCTGAATTTGATTCAGTTTCTTTTCCTATTATTGGAGGGATAAATTTTACTTGTTTATTATATTTTATCGAATGGATATTTAGTGTCGGTCAGATATTGTTTTGTGATATTGTTGAATATAATCCTTTAGTGGGAGGAGATAATGCAATCATGTTTTATCAATTTGTGACTCGTTTATTGAAAATTCAAGAAGGAAATCTAAAGGATGATGAAAAATAAAAATGCAACGATTATTTATGCGAATCGTTTTATTTCGCTGATTGCTGAATATGGTTATACGATATTGATTAACATTTATTTATCGAGAATTTCTGTGCGTTTTGTGATGTATTTTTGGGCGGT
>DXFP01000043.1 GCA_019114385.1 Candidatus Ligilactobacillus excrementigallinarum
CCAGTCGTATGCCAAACAAAACCATTCTTTTCTGGGTGGTTAAGAGCTTGTTTAAGGATGGCTTCAGTTGCATAAACTTGGTATGGACGCATGACTAACATGCTTTTGTGCGCATTATCGAAAATTGTGTAACGTGCAATCATACTATGTAAGCGTTGGGGATTCAAAAATGACGATGAAAACTCGTCGATTTCGTTAATCCATTTGTTCTTTTCATCAGTCCAAACAAACATAAAGTTCGAGTTGAAGTTCCCAACCTCTTGATTTGAGAAGTAGCGGGTGTCAACTCCGTTTGAAATTACAAAAAGTTGAACATACTTAAACAAATTATCCTTCATCGTTTCCTCACGATAACGAATAATTTGATTAAAGGCTTGGCTCATTTCAACGTTACGCCGCTTTAGTTCAATTTGAACTAACGGTAACCCATTAATCAAGATTGTAACGTCATACCGATTCTTATATTTAGATTCGCTTTTAACTTGATTAGTAACTTCAAAATCATTGTTTTGATAATTCTTTGCATCAAAAAATGTAAGATAAACACTTTCGCCGTTATCTCTTGTAATGTTAATCTTTCCGTAAGGTTGTAATTCTGAACCCCGTAACAACTTTCCGGTTTCAAAAATTGAATAAGTTCCAATCATTTCATTTTTGACACGTTCAAATTCTTTATCTGAAAGTTCTTGCCCCTTCAAGTTTTCAGAATTAATTTGATTTAACTTTTGTCGAAAATGATCTTCCAACGAAGGAGTATCTTTAATATTCACCCGGGTATATCCTAATCCAACTAATTGTTGAATTAAGTTCTTCTCAAGCTGTTCCTCTGATTCATAATCCATGTTCTCAACTCCGATACTATCGCTTGCTGCAAACGAAAATATTTTAGATATAGTTATTATATCAGAGATGATAAGGGAAGCCCATCAATATCTTAGGTGGGCAAAATCAATGTTAGATTTCTTGAAGTTTTAATCTGTTTTCTAAAATTAAGGTTGTAATAACATCGACACCAGTATCATCAGAATAGTGTTTCAATAAGTTATATACACTATCATAGTTACCTTTCTGAATTTCTTCTTTTCTTTCAGGATCAAAAATACTGTATTTAAATATTAATCTAACTGATGATTTTAATAAATCTACTCTATCAAATATGTTTTTGAAATATTGATAATCTGCTAATGCTAAAGAGTGACCATAAAAAACTATTGTACTAATATTAGTTAAATCCAATTTATTGTCAGCAGGTGCAACAATTAATTGATATTGCTTAGTCATCTTAAAAGCATTGTTTTTCACATTATTATTTAAATCATTAACATTAATTCCAATAATTGGTGGGGTTACGTTTAAATCCTTTATACTCCCATGAATGTGAATTTGTTTTACGCAATTATCACTTTCAATTTCAGTATAGTTAAAATTCAGCAATTCGAATTTTTCATTGTCCATCGCAATACTGTTAACAAATTCTGATATTTTTCTGTCTTCGCTATCTTTTCTTTGAGAATCAAATTGATCTCCCAAAAAAGCCACAAAATTTTTTGAAAATTTCACTAACTCGTTATACAAATAATTGTCAATATTAACTTTTGAAAAACCAAAATCTTTAACCCAAGTATATATTATTAGCCAAAAATCGTTATCTGCGTAATGTCTGCTTCGTAATGGCTTATTTTTAAAACTTTGAATTACTTTAGAAAGACTTTCATATTTTGTTAACTTATCTGTAAAATATTGATAGGTTTCAATATTATAAAAGTCTAAAAGCTGTCTTTCTACATCACTCCAATTTGAATTTTTATTAAGTCCATTCTTATTTTTTATATATACATCCCAAAATGTAACTCTAACTAATTTCTTAATTTTCGATTTTGATTTACCAAAAATTATATTTAATTTTCGAATCATTTCGTTAAACAAGCCCATTCTTTCTTTAGCTAAGTTTGGATGCGTTGAGTCCATATCTTCCTTTATCTGCGGAATGACTTGTATACTGAATTGATTACAACAAGATTTAATATAGAACTTTAGCATTTCCTCTTTTGAAACATCTAATTTTAGATTATCTACATAATCAATAACTTCAGCTATTATTTTTTCAATATGATCATTATCATCAAAATATTCCTGAATGACCAAAGTTGATGACGTATTTTTTAATCCCAATTTTCTTAAGGAATTAAATAAACTATTTAATTTATCTACTTCGTCATAAATATTAAATTTTTCAATATAATTCTCAAATCTTGTTTTCTGTCCAAAATGCAGATCAAAACCGTTTCCTAAAACTATCAATTGCGTTACATTATCATCTATCATTATTTTCTCTCCTATTTGCATTAATTAGCATTATTCTAACCTTTTTAACCATATACAAAAACACCCCCAACCATTCCGTCGAGAGTGTTTCCAATCTATTCAATTATTAACTATTCTTCACTATCTTCCTTGCCCTCATCTGCAACTTCGATGTGCAAGTCTTCAAGCTGTTGCGGTGCAACTTCGCTTGGAGCGTGAGTCAATGGTTCGGTTGCCTTTGAGTTCTTCGGGAAGGCGATGACTTCACGAATGTTGTCCTTCTTAGCAAGCAACATTGCGAACCGGTCTAACCCTAAAGCAAGACCGCCATGTGGTGGGAAACCGTAGTCCAACGCATCCATGAACCAGCCGAATTGTTCTTCGGCACGTTCCTTAGTGAATCCAAGAGCTTTGAACATGTCTTCTTGAACTTCGCGTTGGTGGATCCGGATCGAACCACCGCCAAGTTCGTAACCGTTCAAGACGATGTCGTAACTTTGAGCGTGGCACTTGTGCGGATCCGTCTTCAATAACTCAAGGTCTTCTTCACTCGGCATTGTGAATGGGTGGTGGGCAGCGATGTATTGTTGGAATTCTTCGCTGTATTCGAACAATGGCCAGTCAACGACCCAGATG
>DXFP01000044.1 GCA_019114385.1 Candidatus Ligilactobacillus excrementigallinarum
GAAGTACAATCTATTTAAAGCGATAGGTAATGCGACCCTTAGTCAAATCGTAAGGGGACATCTCAACAGTAACCCGGTCCCCAGGTAAAATACGAATATAGTGCATACGAATCTTACCGGAAACGTGAGCTAAAATTTCATGTCCATTCTCGAGTTCAACTTTGAACATCGCATTTGGCAACGTTTCTTTGATCGTACCTTCAATTTCAATCACATCATCTTTCGCCACGCAAAAGTACCTCCTTAATATGGTTTCATTACTTTATACGAAAACGATTTGTCTTCGCTGATCCAGTAGCTTTTGCGGCAAACTAGACCTATTGAAAAGATAAACCTGAATTATGATAGCATATATTTTTTCATAATGCAAGCTACTATCACAATTCAGGTTATTAATTATTTAATATCATCTAAAATTTTTTTGATGTCTGCAAATACATCATCAATATCTTGATTACCATTTACTTCATGTAAAATACCTTTTTCACGATAGAAGTCTAATAATGGTGTGTTCATCTTAATATTTACTTCAAGACGATTCTTTACAGTTTCTGGCTTATCATCATCACGTTGGAAAAATTCATGTCCGCCGCAACGATCACATGTACCTTCAACTTTTGTTGGATTGAATAACTTGTTATATGTTGCGCCGCAATTCTTGCAAATATAACGTGCAGTTAATCGTTCCATTAATGAATCAGGATCTACATCGATGTTAATTACGCAATTTAATGGCTTGCCTAATTCAGCACCAAATTTGTCCAATGCTTCAGCTTGAGCCATATTACGAGGAAAACCATCCAACATATAACCATTGTTTACATCATCTTCACTAAGACGATCTTTTACAATTCCATTTGTAACTTCATCGGGAACAAGTTCACCTTTATCAATATACTTCTTAGCTTCAAGGCCCATTTCAGTACCATTTTGCATAGCAGCACGGAAAATATCGCCTGTTGAAATATGAGGGATATGATATTCATCAATAATTTTTTCTGCTTGGGTACCTTTTCCTGCACCAGGAAGTCCCATTAACATTAAGTTTAATGCCATAGTAATTCTCCTTAGAAATTAATTCACTGACTAATTATAACTCAAAATCAAAGCAGTGAAAAGCAACAAAAAAAGAGATTACGATAAATCGCAATCTCTTTTTTATTATTCACGAATAAATCCAACATATTCGCGTTTCATCATCATACCTTCAATTTGCCGCATAGTTTCAAGAGTAACCCCTACAACGATCAGCAAACTAGTTCCACCTAAACCAATTGATTCATTTAATCCCCAAACCGTTGATGCAACTAAAGGAATTAATGAAATAAACCCTAAGAAAAGTGAACCTACAGTACTTAATCTCATTAATAAACGAGAAACATACTTTTCAGTTTCTTTTCCTGGCCAAACAGATGGAATATAACTACCTTGCTTTTGCAAGTTTTCTGAAAGTTTTTCAGGGTTAACTTGTACAAAAGCATAGAAGAATGTAAATAAAATAATTAATACTGTATATAAAATCATTCCAGGCACTGTCTGCATGTTAAAGATGTTTGACATTACTTGGAACCATTGATCACCTGAATGGCTTCGTGTAAATGCCATTAAAATTGTTTGAATCGTTGCAATAAAGGAACTAGCAAAGATAACAGGAATAACACCAGCTACGTTTACCTTCAATGGTAAATATGAGCTTTCAGTTGAACCTGCCACACGTCTTGTATATTGAATAGGAATTTTATAGTTAGCTTGTTGTACATAAGTTACGAATGTAACAATTACAAGAATAACTAATAATAAAACTACACAATATAAAACTGAATGCCAAATTTGATCTTTACTAATATTGACAAATTCTTCTTGATAAATTTGCTTGATTCCAACAGGTACACGGGCAAGAATTCCCGCCATGATAATGATTGAAATTCCGTTACCAATCCCGCGTTCAGTAATCATATCACCTAACCAAGTTGCAAACATTGTACCGGCAGTTAAAATAACTCCAATACATGCATATGTTTGAAAACTTGGATTTTCAACTAAGTTCAGACTACTCAAAGCGTTGAATCCAGCTGTAATCCCGATTGATTGTACAAACGCAAGCACAATTGTCAAATAACGGGTAACCTGATTCAATTTACGCCGTCCAACTTCACCTTGCTTACTCCACTCAACAAATTTAGGAACAATATCCATTTGTAAAAGTTGAACAACAATTTGGGCGGTAATGTATGGTGAAACCCCCATTGCCAAAATTGAATAGTTGGTCAGACCGCCACCACTGAAAGTATTTAACATACTAATTAACCCTGAAGATGCAACACTAGACAAAGCCTTAGCATTGATCCCAGGGACAGTAATGTATGTGCCTAAGCGAAATACAATCAAGACACCCAATGTGAACAAGATTTTCTTACGAATTTCCTTATCAGCAAGGGCGTTCTTCATTGTCTTAAGCATCTATTACATCACCTCAGCTTGACCGCCTGCCGCTTCGATGGCTTCTTTAGCAGATGCAGAGAACTTGTTAGCTTTAACAGTTAACTTCTTGTTCAATTCACCATTACCTAAAATCTTAATACCATCTTTTTCATTTTTAACGATACCTGATTCAACCAATAATGCTGGTGTTACTTCTGTACCGTCTTCAAATTGATTTAATTTTTCAATATTTACAACTGCGTATTCTACACGATTAATATTCTTGAAACCGCGTTTTGGCATACGACGGAATAAAGGCATTTGACCACCTTCAAAGCCCAAACGAACTTTACCACGAGCCTTTTGACCTTTTTGTCCACGACCTGCAGTCTTACCATTACCTGAAGAAGTTCCACGACCAACACGATTTCTTACTTGACGTGAACCTTCTGCTGGTTTTAATTCATTTAATTTCATTAGGTTCGGCACCTCCCTCTAAACTAAATGTAGACTATTTAGCCAATTCAACGTCCACTAAATGATTGATTTTTCTAATAGCACCGCGCATAGCAACGTTGTCAGGAACAACAACAGAGCTATTTACACGTCCAAGGCCTAAACCTTTAACGATTTCACGTTGCTTTTGAGGACGTCCAATGACTGAACGAACTAAAGTTACTTTCAATTGAGCCATAATTTATGTCCTCCTTATTCTGCTAAATGTTGAACAGATACTCCACGTAATGAAGCAACTTCTTCAGCATTCTTCATTTGTGATAAACCATCCATTGCTGCACGAACAACGTTGATTGGTGTGTTTGAACCTAATGATTTACTTGTAACATCATCGATACCTGCAAGTTCCATAACGGCACGAACGGCACCACCAGCAGCAACTCCAGAACCAGCTTCAGCTGGCTTCAACATAATACGGCTACCGCTGTATTGACCGAGAACTTCGTGAGGAATAGTTGTTCCAACAATAGGAACTTCGATTAAGTTCTTACGAGCAGCGTCAACAGCCTTACGGATTGCTTCTGGAACTTCTTGAGCTTTACCAGTACCAAATCCGACATGACCATTGTGATCACCAACGATAACTAAAGCAGCGAAACGTAAACGACGTCCACCTTTTACAACTTTAGTAATCCGGTTAATAGCAACGACACGATCTTCTAAATCTAATTGAGCTGGATCAATAAAAGCCATAAACGTTATTTCCTCCTTCT
>DXFP01000045.1 GCA_019114385.1 Candidatus Ligilactobacillus excrementigallinarum
TTTCCAGTTCTTTAAAGATTTCTTCAATTGATCACATAATTGAAAATATGATTTAAACAAATTAAATGATTTTGAATCTAATCGATGTTGATCAAGAGCTTGGATAAATTTTTGATATATTTTCTGATTATTCTTGACTAACTTTTGGATTGCATGCTGAATTTTAATCCAAAGATACCAATTTTCTTTCATAAAGCCGAAAATCTTATTAAAATTAATCGGGATTTCCAACATATTTTTCTTGGAATGATTTGTCACAAACTGTTGAAAAAGTCGATCTCTAATCTCAGGTACTAAATGATCAATTGCCTGAATTTCAGCAAGAATTTTTTGATATTCTCCTTGCGTCAATAACTGCTGGAATATCAAATTACGAAATGAAAATGAAATTTGAGATTCAATTTTAGTTAATAAAGTATCACTAATAATTTTAATTTCATCTAAATCCAATTCTTCATTATTTTTTTGCAAAACAATTGGAATTAACTGTTGTGCTTCATCAATTATCAAAGTTTTATTCTTTCCTAACTCTTGAATGTGATGAACTAAATACGCATGATTAGTTACAACAAAATCAGCTGATCGAATCAATTCTGCTCTTCTTCTCATAAAATCAAAATTATAATACGGACTTTCTGGATTCAAACTTTCAACTCCGTGATGAATAATTTCGTCAAATAAAGGTAATTGTTGTACTGTTAATTGCAATTCATCTAAATCACCTGTCTCAGTTTGTGAAAGCCAAACTAAAATTCTCATTTGAACTAAGGTTGTGTAATCATTTTGCGTCTGATTCAACGTTCTTGCAAATTTATCAATATCGATATAATGTTGACTTCCCTTAATTGAAACCACCTTTAAATTATTTGGATAAATGTTATTAAGTTGTACAAATTCTTTTTCAATTAATTGATTTTGCAAAGCATTTGTTGTTGTACTGATTACAAATTTTTGACCTTGTGCTGCTTGAACCGCACTTGGTAAGAGATACCCTAAAGTTTTTCCAATTCCTGTAGGTGCATTAAAAAAATCTTTTCCATTGTTTTTATTTAATGTTTGAAAAACATCTTTAAAAAGTAATTGTTGTTCTTTTCTTTTTTCAAAATTTTCAGGCCATTTAATTTTCAAATCAGTTTTTTGATTCGTTTCTTTAGAATGTTCAATTCTTTTTAAAGTTAATTTTCCAACCTGCTGATATTTATTTTCATCTTTTTTTCCAGTCACATTGAAAATTTTGCCAGTTTCATAAATTAAACAATTACTCATTGATTGCAATTGTTTTAACAGGGAATCAGGTAACTGTTTTACTTTTGTCATTAATTTCATCAATAATTTTGAAGTAACTTGAGCATCACTATCTGCTTGATGAGGATGGTCATGAGTTATTTTTAATGTTTGACTTAAATCTTGTAAACGGTACGATCCTAAACAAGGAAATAGAATTTGGCTTAATTGAACCGTATCAATTCCTTCTAATTCTAAGGATGGATATCCAACACGTTCAAGTTCTTGGTTTAAAAATCGATAGTCGAATTGAATATTATGAGCAACAAAAATTGTATCTTGAAGCAAAGAATAAATTGTCCCTGCTAAGTCTTCAAAAATTGGGGCTTTTCTTAAATCTTTTGCTAAAATTCCAGTTAAATTCAAAATTTCATCAGGTACTGCACACATTGGATTTACTAAAGAATTAAATGAATTTATTATTTCGTTATTTTGAACAAAAACACAACTAAATTGAATAATACGGTTTGTACCATCCATTTTAGTACCTGTTGTTTCAAGATCCACAACAGCATATATTTTTTTCTTTTTCATGTTCTTTTATTCTTTCCATCTATGTTTTCTATATTGATTTTACAAAAAAATCAACATTAACTCAAAAAACTTTCACTGCATTTTTTATTAAACAAGGTAAATGACAAAGGTTAAAATCAACAGTTGTTCCTAATCCACATTATAATGTATAATTAGATTGATTTTACCTCGTGTAAATTTGTACGGAAGAAATTTTATTGTGAAAGGAAGCTTAACCTTGACGGATATAAAGCAACATCAAGCTCAAGGAATAAGTAACGCAAAAATCATTTTAATTGGTGAACATTCAGTAGTATATGGTCAACCTGCAATTGCTTTACCATTAACTACAGTAAATGTACACGTTACTATCAAAAAATCATTAACTGATGACATCATTATTGAGAGCAAATACTTTAATGGCAACTTATCTCAATTACCAAAATCAATGATTGGGTTCAAACATCTAATTAATTTCTTAGTTCAAAAAAATAATGTGGAAGCCTCCATGTTAATTAAGATTAAAAGTGATTTGCCAGCAGAACGCGGAATGGGATCATCTGCAGCTGTTGCAATTGCTTTAATTCGTGCATTTTATCAGTTTATTCAAAAGCCATTAACTAAGACACGCCTTTTGAATTTAGCAAATATTGCCGAAAAAGATACTCACAAAAATCCTAGTGGTCTAGATGCTGCAACTAGTGCCAGTCAAAATCCTATTTGGATGGTTAGAAATCAAGAACTTAAAAATATTCCTATTAATTTAAATGGATATCTTGTAATTGCTGATAGTGGAATTAAAGGCAAAACTAGTGAAGCAATTTCAGTCGTAAAAGAAAAATTAATTCAAGAACCGAATGAAACTCAAGTATTAATTGAAAAACTAGGACAATTGACATATAGCGCAAAAGATGCCTTGTCAAATAATCAAATCAGCATTCTTGGAGATATTTTTAATGATGCACAAAAGATTCTAGTCGAATTAGGTGTTAGTTCCGTTCAATTAGATAAATTAATTAATTTAAGTTTGGCAAATGGGTCTCTCGGAAGTAAATTGACCGGTGGTGGTAAAGGTGGATGCTTTATCAGTTTAGTTAAAGATAAAGTTGCTGCACATCAACTTGTAGATGCGTTAACAAACGCCGGAGTTAATCGAACTTGGATCCAACCTTTATTTGAGGAGGAAAATGATTAAATGACAAATTTACGAGTTACAGCTCGTGCACATACAAACATTGCCCTTGTTAAATATTGGGGAAAGGCTGACACAGATTTGATAATTCCTCAAAATGGATCACTATCATTAACCTTAGACCACTTTTATACAGATACAACTGTTGAATTCGATTCCAAATTAACAACCGATCAATTTATTTTAGATGGTGAATCGAAATCACCAGTTAAAATCACTAATTTTTTAAACATTGTTCGCCAAAAAGCAGGAATCAATTCCTTTGCTAAAGTTGATTCGGTTAATCATGTGCCTTCAACTGCAGGTTTAGCTTCATCAGCTTCTGCATACGCTGCACTAGCAGCCGCAGCAAGTAAAGCAAGTGGATTGAATTTATCACATAAAGAACTTTCAAAATTAGCGCGTCGCGGATCTGGATCTGCCAGTCGTTCAATTTATGGCGGTTTTGTAGAATGGATTAAAGGGTATAATGATGATACTTCATATGCAGTACCAATTGAAGAAGATTTAGATTGGAAAATCGGGATGATTGTTGCAATGGTTAATTCTGACAAAAAGAAAATTTCTTCAAGAACTGGGATGCAAACCGTTGTTAACACCTCTCCTTTCTATTCTGCTTGGGTCGAAAGTATTGACGATGATTTAAGAAACATTAAAGTTGCAATTAAAAATCGTGATTTTAAAACAATGGGAGAAATTGCTGAAAGTAATGCAATGCGCATGCATGCTTTAAACTTAAGTTCATCACCCCACTTTAATTATTTTGAACCATTGAGTATTGAAATCATGGATACTGTTGAAGATATTCGTACAAATGAACAGATTGAATGTTACTATACAGTAGATGCTGGTCCGAATATTAAAATTTTGTGTCAACAAAAAGATGCTGATGATTTGTTATCAAAATTGAGAGTTCGTTTTCCACAAATTCAATTCTCTTTTACAAAACCCGGTCCAGGAATTAAATACTTAAATTAGTTAGGAAGTGAGTTCATGATTAAACTGAAAGTGCCTGGAAAATTATATGTTGCAGGTGAATACGCAGTTGTTGAAAATGGTTATCCCGCTGTTCTTGTTGCTATTAATCGTTTTATTCATTTAACAGTTGAACCAACAAAGTACTACGGCACAATCTTTTCAAAACAATACCAAGAAAAACCGGTTAGATGGACTCGCTCAAATTCCCTGCTTCGCTTAGCAAACTCAAATATTAATTTAAATTTTGTACTCGAAGCAATTCGAATAACTGAAAAATACCTTTTTGAAAATGGGACATCGCCTAAATATTTTAACTTAACAATTAACAGTGAATTAGACAGCATAGAAGGCAAAAAGTATGGCTTAGGTTCTTCAGCAGCTGTAACTGTTGGAGTAGTTCGTGCAATATCTGCATTGTACAATGTTCAATTAGATTCAATGACAGTTTTTAAATTAGCTGCTGTTGCACATTATAATATTCAACAAAATGGATCATTAGGAGATATTGCTGCAATCACATTCGGTGGATGGATTGGTTATCATTCAGTTGATCGAGATTGGTTAACTAAACAATCTCAAAACTCACTCACTAAATTAATTGATGCTTCTTGGAAAGGGCTTAAAATTCAGTCTTTAAATCCCCCTGCCATCCTGACACTACTTGTCGGATGGACTGGAAAGCCCGCTTCAACTGCCAAATTAATTAGTCAAGTTAAACAAACAAATTCAAAAGAATATCACACATTTTTAGCTGAAAGTAAAAAATGTGTCACTACCTTAATTAAGGCCTTTGAAAAACAAGATGTTAATCTCATAAAAACGCAGATTAATTTGAATCGCAAAATTTTACAAAAATTGCAAAAACTAAGTGATGTTTCTATTGAAACACCTTTATTAACAAAATTAATTGAAATTGCTAATCAGCATCATGCAGCTGCAAAAACGTCAGGTGCTGGAGGTGGAGATTGTGGAATTGCAATTCTCAACCAAGCTTCAGAAAAACAAGTAATTTATAATGCATGGGAAAAAGCTGGAATCGAACCAATTGCACTTCAAGTTTATCAGGAGGATTAATTCAGTTACTATGGTAAATAAACAAGCACATCGAAAAGATGAACATGTAATTATTGCTGAAAAACTTTTTCATGAACAAAGTCAAACTCAATTAAATGAAATTCAACCTCTCTTAAATAATCTACCTGAAATCAATCGTGACGAGGTTTCGTTAAAAACAACAATAATGGGATATGAAGTTGACTCCCCCTTTTTTATTAATGCAATTACAGGCGGAAGCCCACAAACTGATAAATATAATCTGGAATTAGCTAAAGTAGCAAATAAGTGTAAGATTCCTTTTGCTACAGGATCAATTAGTGTTGCTCTGAAGGATTCACAATATGCAGTTGGATTTAAAAAACTCAGAAAATATACTCAAGATACACTGCTTTTCACCAACTTAGGAGCTGGTAACAGTGTCGCAAATGCAAAAAAAGCACTTGAACTTACTCAAGCAGATGGATTACAAATTCATTTAAATGTTGCCCAAGAAATTGTAATGCCTGAAGGGGATCGTAAATTTTACTGGAAAGAAAATTTGATTGAAACTCAAAAAACAATTTCAAAACCGTTAATGGTTAAAGAAGTTGGTCAGGGAATTAGTCCTCTTACCTTCAATACATTATCAAAAATGGGAATTAAATATATCGATCTTGCTGCTCAGGGTGGTACAAATTTTATTAAAATTGAAAATGAACGTCGGCATGATTTGCATGACTATGATTATTTAGCTGAAATTGGATTATCACTCGCCAAATGTTTGTTAGGTGCCCAAGTTATAGCAAATGATTGCTCAGTCACTGCATCCGGTGGAATTCGTACTCCGTTAGATATTGTTAAAGCGCTTTGTTTAGGCGCTGACAATGTTGGTATCTCTGGATTATTTCTTCATATTTTACTAAAAAAAGGACCTGAACAGCTAATTGAAACTATTAATCGGTTTAAAGAAGAAATCAAAGATATTATGACTTTTCTAGGATGTCGTACAATCAAAGAATTGCAGCAAGTACCAGTGATTTTAAGTCCTGAATTACTTTCATATAAATTACAAGTAAAATCTATTTTAAAAAATAAAATGTAAAAAGACTGAAAAAAGTAACAAGTTAATTTTAATTAACGTTACTTTTTTCAGTCTTTGTTTATAAAATTATCTAACTCTTAAATCGAATCTTTTTCGGAATAAAATTCTTTACTTCATGATTCACATATTTTCCAAAAGAAAAAGCCTTGTGATCACAAACAAGCAAATACCAACCGTTAGATAAATCTGCGTCTAATTTCACTGTTTGTCCGGTTAAATATTGTTCCCATTGTTCTTTTGTAAATAAGATTGTTTTAGTTGCTTCTGCTGGATTTAAAGCTAATGCCAAAGAATAACTAGGCTCAAACCGATTTTTCTTAAATTCACCTAAATATAATCCTGGTCTCATAAACTTTAATTGTGAAATGTCTGGACTTTCCTTTGGTATATAATATAAATGCTGATTTAAGACTTTAAAATCTTTTTTGTTCTTAGAGCACAAAACGGTTGAAAATGGCTTAATAAATGCTTGCCACATTTTAAATTGTTCATTATCAATTCTTTGATTTGATTGATTCTTTTGTTTTTTCTTCTTTTTCAAAGGTTTACGTTTAACTAAAGATTCATTGCAATTAACAAATTTTGCAATAAATTGTCCTTCACCTTGAAAATGGTGCGGCATCAACCGTACACATTTCTTCAATTCAGAATTTTGATTAGCAAAATCAGGTCGTCCAGCATCCATACCTTCAAATCGCGGAATTTCAACTAATTTAAATTCTGGATAATTATCTAGCACCCATTGAACTACTTGCTCATCTTCTTCAGGTGAAAATGTACATGTGGAATAAATTAATTGTCCACCTGGTTTCACCGTTCTAATTGCACTTTGAAGTATCTTTTTTTGTCGTTCTGCACATTCAGCTGGATAATTTTTGTTCCAATATTTAATTGCATCATGATCCTTGCGAAACATTCCTTCTCCTGAACATGGCGCATCAACAACTACCTTATCAAATGTTGCAGGTAAGTATTCTGCAATTTTTTGCGGTGTTTCATTAAGAATAATTGTATTTAGAGCTCCAAATCGCTCTAAATTTTCTACTAATATTTCTGCTCGCTTACGATTAATCTCATTACTTACTAATAAGCCTTGATTTTGCAATTGTTGTGCAATATGGGTTGATTTCCCTCCTGGAGCTGCACATAAATCCAAAACATAATCTCCTGGAGTCGCAGCTACAATTTGTCCCACATACATTGCGCTAATATCTTGACTGTACACGTATCCGGCTTGATGATCAAGCGATTTGCCGCTTATCTGTCCAAAATATCCGTCCTTGATAAAGGGGATTGGATTATCCAGTGAAACATCAACATTTTGATAATCATTTTTTAATGGATTGAGCCGAAAACCTTTTTGAACGTCATCATTCAAACTGTCAAAAAATGCTTCAGCTTCATCGCCTAATAAATTTTGATACTTATCTATAAAATCTTGAGGTAATTTTAGCATAAAAATAGAAGCGAGATAATAACTATCATCGCTTCTGCTCCTTTCTGAATTAAAGCTTTATTTTAATTCCGTTTATTTTCTTCTTTGTAATAAAATAGAAAGCAATACTACTTAACAGATATACAGCAATGATAAATGGAATTAATTGAACATATGTACTTAAAGTAAAGATTACAGTTCCAATTAACGTCCCCACTATCATACCAATTCCAGTATAAATTGTAAACGAACGCCATTCATCAAAAATTATACGTTGTTTGTCACGTTTGGCAAATAATTCTGCTTGAAAATCTTTGCCGCCAGCTGCAATCCATAAAATAATCCCTGCTGCCATCGCAAGCACAACAAGAATCAATCCTAATACTTGCATTAAGTGATTTGAAATCCACGATCCACTTTGAGCAATTGTATTTTGTTGAGCAACCTTCTTAACGTTTGCAGCATTAAAAGTTTGTTTTAACATTTCGTCTGAGAAATTTTTTCGCCCATCAATTTTAATAATAAAATCATTAGACATTAAATTATCCATTGCTTCTCTGCCACCTGCAATAAAGATTTGATCATCCAATTTCGAAGATACCTTATCTCCCATTACCCCTAAAACTGGAATATAATAATCTTTAAAATGCAAATAAGCTTGATCTTTAGGCTTATATAACTTTTTACCAACATTTTTACCAACAACTGCTACATTAACCACTGAATCAAAATCATTCTTTGAAAAAAACGAACCTGAAATCATTGGTGGAACAGGAAAATTACCCTTTCCATAAAAATAAGTCACGTTTTTATCTTTTTTTGATTGAAAATGAACTTGTACATTATTAATCTTTGAATTGTTATTTAGTTCATCAG
>DXFP01000006.1 GCA_019114385.1 Candidatus Ligilactobacillus excrementigallinarum
CTTATTAATGCTAAGCAAGGCGTTAACTTTTAAAATTTAATTATGCCGGTGTGGCGGAATTGGCAGACGCGCTGGACTCAAAATCCAGTGTCCGTTGAGGACGTATCGGTTCGACCCCGATCACCGGTATAATAGTTAGTTTGATGAACCTGGAAGGGTTCTTTTTTTATTTTCTAGGATAGAATTACTTATAATGGACATTTCTAACATTTCTTTCAATAAAGTTTGGTCGCTTTAATTGTATTATAGAAGAACAGAAATGTTCTTTTCATTTTATCAAAAAAAACTTCAAAAACTGCAGTCATTGAATTACAATGTCTATGAGGAGGATGTTTTATATGAAGAAATTTATTTTGGATGAAAGCTTGTTTGAAAAGTTTCCAGATGCAGAAATTAAGTATTTTACTGTGAGTGGAATTGATAATCATGAAGATATTTCGCAAAAAGAATATTTAACAAATCTTTTAGCAAATGCTAAGGAAGAAGCCAAACAGTATATTCAAATTGAACCGTTTCGTGATAATCCAGTGGTTGCGGGATGGCGAAAAGTATATCAAAACTTTAAAAAGAAAAAAGGTGCACGATCATCAATTGAGGCATTGTTAAAACGCGTGAGTCAAAATCGAGACTTCAATTCGATTTTACCACTGGTTGATTTGTATAATAGTGTATCATTGAAATATGGAGTGCCATGCGGCGGTGAAGATATTGATCAAATCGAAAACGCAATGCATTTAGGCGTTACTCAAGGCGGCGATGACTTTTGGCCACTAGGTGCAGATGATAGTGAACCAACTTTACCAGGGGAAGTCTGCTATTATGATGATAAAGGAGCAATTTGTCGGTGCTGGAATTGGCGTGAAGCCAAGCGAACTATGCTAACTGAAAATACAACTAACGCGGTTTTGGTTACTGAGGCAGCTACGAAAGAGCAGGCAAAAAACATGGAAGCTGCGATGTTGGAATTGAATAATTTGATTCAAAATTACTTTAAGATTACACCATCGAAAATTATTACTTTGAATCATGAGAATCCAGTAGGTGAATTAAATTAATTTAAATAAAGAAGACTGAGCAATTAAGTTGTTAAACTTATTGCGCAGTCTTCTTTATTTTGTGCCTTTTCAATTAAATAAATTGATATTATATTTTAAAAGTTCGTAACATAGTGATGATTATTTTGCAATTAAATATTATTATTAATAATAAATTATGTAATATAAAGTAAATTTATTATACTATTAATAATTACTATTTTAGATTGACTATAATAAATAACTAATCATAACGCAATTTATTTTTGTTAAAATTTAACAACAAATGCTGTTATATCAACAATAATGAACATTTTAAAGTTATTAATATTTATTAAAATATATTGAATTTATTGTGAATTTTCTAAATACAGCTACCACTTTATGTAAATCAGTGTATAATTAAAAATGTAAGGTAGTTATTTGGATATGGATTAAAGTAAAGGAGCGAATAAATATGGTTACTTTATATACATCACCAAGTTGTACTTCTTGTAGAAAAGCTCGCGCCTGGTTAAAAGAACACGATATTCCTTTTACTGAAAGAAATATTTTCTCCAATCCACTTAGCATTGACGAAATTAAGCAAATTTTGCAAATGACTGAGGATGGCACAGAAGAAATTATTTCCAAACGTTCAAAAGCTTATCAAGATTTGGATGTAAACATTGACGATTTGCCACTTCAACAATTGTTTGAACTTTTGCAAGCAAACCCGGGACTTTTACGGCGTCCAATCATTATGGATGATAAACGTCTTCAAGTTGGCTATAATGAAGACGAAATCAGAAGATTCTTACCACGTAAAGTTCGGGTACTTGAATTAGAAAAAGCACAAAAATTAGCTGGATTTTAATCAAAATAAAAGCAGATACCAAAACATGTTGTTTAAGATATTTAATTAAATTTGTTTTGAAATCTGTGCGAAAAGGTTGCTCTGAAAGAGTAGCCTTTTTATTTAATTATATGATATGATAGAACCTGAGTTTATGTGTGATACTGAAAGGAGGTTCACCCTGATGGAAAAAGAAAAAATCAATGAAAATACGATGCGGGTTACTTTAGACAAAGAGGACCTTCAAGAATATGGAATTTCAGTGATGGATTTAATCAGCAATCAATGCGATGTCCAAGAATTTTTTACTGAAATTTTAGAAGAAGTTGATACTGAGAATGAATTCCGTGATCATGGTGCGGTATCATTTCAGTTAATTCCAAAAGGTTCAGGGGTTGAACTGTTTATTACAAAAGTAGATCCAGATGCGCCTGAAAAGTTTAATTTGCCAGATGGTGCAGATCCCACTGACAATGGAGTTTTACTATCTGATTTAACTCCAGAACAAATTGATCAAATCGGCTTAGATAAAGATGTAGCGAAGATATTAAAAGATAGTATTACTAAGAAACAAAAACAGACTGCTTCTAAAGATTCAGAAGCTACTCAAAAGCAAGCAAAAAATTCTCAAATCGATGAAACAGTGAATGAATTTGCTGAACAATTATATAGGAAAAAGCAAGCAGCTAATAAAACTGCAGGTAAAAGTGAAGCCTATTCAACTTTATCAGAGTTATTTGATAGTCACGGAAGACAATGGGTTACAGTATTTGATAATTTCCAAAAGTTAATGATGTTAGTTGAGGCAAATGACTTTGAAAATCTTGATGCAGAGCTTTATAAAGATGATGATAAATACTACTTAGTTGTGACTACAGATGTATCAGTTTTTTCAAAAGAAGAATTAAGTTATTTGCGTGCTAAATTTAATGAATATGGTACGGAATCTAAGATGTCTGTTCCTGTAATTCAAGAACAAATGGAATTAGTTTGTGCTCAAGATGCACTTGACTGGTTAAAAGAATATTTTTAGAAAAAAGTCATCTCATTTACGTATGTATAAATGAGGTGATTTTTTTGTTTTTTGCAATGAACACAAAAAAACAGTTAGTCCATATTTCAGAGATTCAAGCAGGATGTCAATATTATTGTCCTTTATGCCATGCGATAGTCAGAGTAAGGAAAAATAACAAACAAAAAGCATACTTTGTGCATGTCAGTAAAAGACGACATGTGACAAAAGGAGAAACTCAGTTGCATAAGTTAGGAAAGCAATTACTAGCAAAATGGGCTGCACAGCTTGGCTATCAAGTAAAATTAGAGTATTGGATTGCTGCATTTAAACAGCGAGCAGATGTTTATTTAGAACAAGATAATACTCAAATTATTCTTGAATACCAGTGTTCACCACTCTCAAGCACTGAATTAATTCAACGCACAAAGGGATATTATGAAGCTGGAATAAAATGTTTATGGATTGTTGGCAAACGTTATTTAATAAAGAAACGCATTACCCAAAAGCAAGCCCAATTTTTTCATTACCGATCCGATTGGGGCTTCTATTATTTATATCTGAATGTCGAAGCTCAACGACTAGAATTATATTATCAAATATTATCAGCTGATTTTCTCAGGCCGATTTATCGGGTAAAGTATTTTTCTTCGTTAGCAGAATTAATTCAGTTTAAAAGGCAGAATTTTCAAAGTCAGATTTTGCCAAAAATTTCAGCGCAACAAAGAGTAAAACAAATTAAGCGACTGAACCAAATATGTTTTCAAACTAAAGGCAGAAAATTTGAAATCCAAAAAGCGTGCTATCTTCATCATCAAAATTTTCGTGAACTAGCATTTTATTATTTATCACCGACATATCATTACCCATTATATAGTGAAGGCTTTTTATTTTGGAAAATTAGACAGTTATTAAAGTTGCCGCAATTAACTAGTAAATTTACTATGCCGTTTGTTAATCAGCATAAATTTCTTTGATTTGATAAAATAAAATAGAGGTGATAAAAATGGCAGAAATAAAAAAATTACCAACGCGATCTGAAGTTCCAATTGAACTAACATGGAATTTAGAACAAGTATATTCAAATTTAGATCAATGGCATGCAGATGAACAGAAAGTATTAAATCAAATTGATGAATTGGCAGCATATAAGGGCAAATTAGCTTCAAGTGCAACAGAATTGCTGCAAGCAACTCAACTTTATTTAGCAATTTATCGTAAATATGAAAAATTAGCGGTCTTTGCTTCAATGAAAAATGATCAAGATACAACTAATGCAAAATTTCAACAATTACAAAGTGAAGCTGATAACTTAGGAACAAAAATTGCAGAAAAAACGGCATTCTATCAAACTGAATTAGTCCATATTGACCAAACTGTATTTAATCAATTTTTGGCAGAAAATAATAAATTACAAGCATATCAACATTTCTTTGATGATTTACGCTCTGCTAAGGAACATTTATTAAGCGATGCAGAAGAAAGTTTGTTAGCAGCTGCCGGCAATATTTTTGGGGCGCCGGAAAAGACTTTTGAAATGTTAAGTGATGCTGATTTAACTTTCCCAGTAGTTGAAGGAGAAAATCACCAACAAATTCAATTATCTGAAGGAACTTACAGCAAGTTATTGGAATCGACTGATCAACAAGTTCGTAAAGGAGCATTTGAAGCACTTTATGACACATATGGCAGCTTCAAAAATACTTTTGCATCAACTTTGACGGCTCAAGTTCAAGTTCAGAACTATCAAGCAAAGGTGCATCATTATGATTCAGCGCGACAAGCCGCACTTGCAGCTAACCATATTCCAGAATCTGTTTACGATGTCTTGATTGAAGAAGTTCACAAGCATTTGCCATTATTGCATCGGTATGTAAAGCTTAGAAAAAAGGTTTTGAATTTGAAGCAAGTTCATATGTATGATTTATATACTCCGATTATTGGGGAAAGTCCATTATCATTTACGTATGATGAAGCGAAAACAAAAGCATTAGAAGTGTTGCAGGTTTATGGCGATGATTATGTTCAACATGTCCAAGAAGCGTTTGACAACCGCTGGATTGATGTAGTAGAAAATAAAGGAAAACGTACTGGAGCATATTCATCTGGTACGTACGATACTGCTCCATATATCTTATTGAATTGGCAAGATGGCCTAGAAAATTTCTTTACTTTAGTGCATGAAATGGGACATAGTATGCATAGTTACTACACGACGCATCATCAACCATATCAATATGGAGATTATCCAATTTTTATTGCTGAAATTGCATCAACAACAAATGAGAATCTATTGACAGATTATTTGCTGGAAAATGAAAAGGATCCGCGAGTACAAGCATACGTATTAAATCATTACTTGGATGGATTTAAAGGTTCTGTTTTCCGTCAGACCCAATTTGCAGAATTTGAACAATGGATTCACCAACAGGATGCAACGGACAATGCACTTACTGCAGAATCAATTTCTAAGTATTACGGGGATTTAAACAAACAATATTATGGTCCTGCAATTTACAATGATTCGCAGATTTCAATGGAATGGATGCGGATTCCACATTTTTACTATGATTTTTATGTTTATCAATATGCAACGGGCTTTGCGGCAGCTACGACATTATCACAACGCATTGAAGATGATGATGCAAGTCACACAACAGCATATTTGAATTTCTTAAAAGCAGGCAGTTCTGCATATCCAATTGAAGTGATGCAAAAGGCTGGCGTAGATATGACTAATAAAGCATATTTAGATAAAGCTTTTGCAGTATTTGAACAGCGACTTAATCAATTAGAAGATCTGATTGGATAAGTAATTCATCAAATTGAAAGAAGAGGTTGGACTTACATGTCACAACCTCTTCTTTTGATTTATATTTTTTCATCCTTTTAACTTAGCTGAATGCAAATACTGTACATGGTTACTAGTTTTTTTAGTAAATTCAGCAGGATGCATAACTAAATTTTCTAAAATTGCAAATGATTTTGCAGGATCGATTGAGAAAGCATATTCAGGGCAGTTAGTGTTTGTCACAACTACTGTTGGGTAAGTTGTGATTTTCATCTCAGCTGCGATTTGTTGATCCTTTCTGAAAGTCTTAACTGTTAAATCAGAATGGCGATCTTCTTTGAAAAGCTTCCAATCCAAGTCACTGCGTTGAGCAATTTTTTCAACCATTGAGTCAGTATATTTAAAATTATTTTCTAACGTATGTTCTTGAATATTTAGCAAAAAATTTCGTCCGCGTTTTTGCCCTTGAAATAAGGCGGCCTCATAATCTAAAGAAGCATGATACAGGGTATCAACCACTGTATTACGCATTGCACTTGGAAGACCTGCTTTTTCCATCGCATATTTAACCGTGCTCAGAGTTAATAGCGGCAAAACTCGGAAACGAATCTTGATGTCTGATTGTTCAATTAAATTGATTATTTTTTTTTCAGTTTGATAGCAAGTTTCACTAATTGGATTTATAAATAGATATACCTCTAACATATTTATTCGTCCCCCAAGCTTCAAATTTATCCATTCCTTACTTTAAAGAAATTTTTTGTGTTTTGCAATTATTTTGTTTTTTTTAATTAAAATAGGCTTGTTTTTTCAAATGTGTTAGAATAACAAAAGAAAAAGATTTCAGGGAGAATATCATGAATAGTTGGGATGAATTTTTAGCACCGTATGGACAAGCGGTTTCAGAATTAAAGTTAAAATTAAATAGTTTGAAGCAACAGCTCAGCTATGGTAACCATCATGGTCCAATTGAATTTGTTACTGGACGGGTAAAATCAAAGGAAAGCATTTTAGAAAAAATGAATCGACGGCATATCGCCAAAGAAAATTTAGCGACTGATATGGAAGATATTGCTGCTGTACGCATTATGTGTGAATTTGTTGATGATATTTATGAAATTGTTGGAATTTTGAGAAAACGGCACGACATGCAAATTATTGAAGAACGTGATTATATATCTCATAAAAAACCAAGTGGATATCGTTCATATCATATGATTATTAAGTATCCAGTGGAATTAGTTTCAGGTACGAAATATTTAAAGGCAGAAATTCAAATTCGAACTTTAGCAATGAATTTTTGGGCAACTATCGAGCATTCATTAAATTATAAATATAAAGGTCATTTTCCTCCTGAAATTGAAGAACGATTACGTAAAACAGCTGAGGCAGCTTTTTTGTTAGACACAGAGATGTCAAGTATTCATGATGATATTTTAGAAGCAGAAAAATTATTTGCACAGCGAAATCATGAGCAAACGCAGAGTGAAAGGAACGCTGAGAATAAAAATGAAAATTGAAATTTATGCAAATGATAATGAAAAATCACTCAAAGTTAAACGCGAATTAGAAACTAAATTTGCTGAGCGGCATTTTGTAATGGATGCTGAACACCCTGATATTGTAATCACGATTGGCGGTGATGGAACCTTACTTTCAGCATTTCATCAATATGAAGATCAATTAGATTCGGTTCGCTTTGTTGGAATCCATACGGGACATTTGGGTTTTTATACAGACTGGCGAACGGATGAGTTGGATGATTTAATTATCAGTCTTGAATCAGATAATGGACAGGCAATTACATATCCATTATTAGATATTTCAGTGCGTTATCGGGATAAAAACAAACCAGAACGTTATTTAGCCCTTAATGAAGCAACTTTAAAGCGGATTGGAATGACCATGGCAGCAGATGTATATATTGGCGGTGAATTGTTTGAACGTTTTCGCGGCGATGGGTTATGTGTGTCAACCCCGACTGGTTCTACCGCATATAATAAATCACTTGGTGGAGCAGTGATTCACCCTAGTTTAGATGCGTTGCAACTAACGGAAATCGGCTCATTGAATAATCTAGTTTATCGTACGATTAGTTCACCATTGATTATTGCACCGAATGATTGGATTACGATTTTTCCAAATGAAACCAGTGATTATTTTATGACGATTGATCAGGAAAACATTTATGGTCGGGATGTTGAACAGATTATGTTTAAGATTTCAAAAAAGAAAATCAGATTTGCTAAATATCGGCATAATGCTTTTTGGAAACGAGTGCAGTCTGCATTTATCGGTGATGTACATGAAATTTAACTGGCAATATCAAGGCGAAGAACCAATCAAACTCAAAACGTTTATTAAAAATCAAGGACTTTCCAGACATTTAATGGCTAAGGTGCGGCATCAAGGCGGCAAAGTTTTGATAAATGGTACAGAAAATCGCAAAGTTGACTGTATTTTACCTGGAACAGTGGTATCAGTTTGTATGCCGCCTGAGAAAAATCGAAAGCGCGAGTTAATTCCGTCATATGTTCCAATTGATATTTTATATGAGGATCGAGATTATCTAATTTTAAATAAACCGGCTCACGTAAATTCTATTCCGTCGATTCCACAACCAAGAGATTCAATGGTCAATCGGGTTTACGGATATTATCAATTACGCGGTTATTATGATATTATTCCACATATTATTACACGGCTCGATCGGGATACCTCAGGTGTGGTGTTGTTTGCTAAACACAGATATGCAGCTGCAATGTTAACTGATCAAATGCAAAAACATCAAATCAAAAAAACATACACTGCGTTTTTGTCAGGCAGTTTATTGCAAGATCATTTCGTGATTGATCAACCGATTGGCAGGGTTGAGAATAGTTTAATTAAACGCAGAGTTGTAAGTACTGGAAAAGAAGCGCAAACGGAATATTTTGTAAAACGCAGAATGTCATCATATACAATCTGTGATGTGCGGTTGCATACAGGAAGAACTCATCAAATTAGAGTTCATTCTAATTTTATTGGTCATCCGTTAGTTGCTGATACTCTATATGGCGGTAAAATCAATTTGCCACTTCAACGTCAAGGATTACACTGTCGTGAAATTAAATTTTATCATCCATTTAAACAACAAGTGGTTAAATTTTCAGTTGATCTTCCCGCAGATATGCAGGATTTTGAAAATACTAAACAATGAAAAAGAGATTATAACAAAACAAGCGGACATGCTTCTTAGTTTGAAAATCTTTGAATCTATATTTTATGATTCATTTGGATTTTCCTTTAGAGCATATCCGCTTGTTGCATTTGTCATGTCTTATTAATTTTCAAGCATTAATTCATGAATTCCTAATTCATTACACATTGCTTCTAAGCGATGTATTTCAGTTCCTGTGAGAATAAATTGAACACTGCCTTGATTATATTCAACTAATTCTTTTAAATTTTGAATAGCTTGTTCAGAATCAAAATTTGCAGTAACCATAATTGCATCGATTCCATGTTCATTAGCAAAGTCAATTGCTTTTTTCTGATTTGTAAAACTTAATTCATCAAAGACGTGATTAAGAATAACTTGCATTCCGTAAGCAGCACCGATTAATTGCTCAAGAGTATCGGTATCAAGCTCTTGTTTAGCGGTTGCTGCACCGATTGCTACCCCATCAATTCCTAATGCCTGGGCTTCAAAAATATCAGCTTCCATGATTTTAATTTCTAAATCATTGTAATGATAATCATTCAAGTTTGGTCGAATTAAGGCATCGACTGTAGTCTGCTGATCACGCGTAAATTTTACGCTTTCAGCTAAAAAGCCTTTGCTGACAGTAGTATGTTGATTACTCAACATTATTTTTTGATAGTTATTTACTTGTGAAAGTTCATTGATTGAAGAAATTTCTTTGGCTTTAATAATCATTTGAGAATCCTTTCCGATTAATTGTTTGCAAAACAGACGCATACTCCTTCTGGTAAAGGAATATCTTTTTGGATGCAATCTAGTTTACCACTTTGTTCATCAACTGTAAAAAGGGTGGCATTATCAGTATTTTGATTTGCAACAATTAAGTATTTGCCGGTTGAATCAATAGCAAAATCCCTTGGGAAATCGCCTTCAGTTGATTTATATTCAATAAATTGTAATTGATGATTGCTAGTTACATCAAATAATGCAAGAGTATTATGGCCTCGATTTGAGACGTAAACATGCTGACCGTCTTTAGAAATTCGGATGGCTGCTGCTCCATTATGTTCCTTAAAATCATCTGGAATTGTTTTTTGAACCTGTAAAATTGAAAAACTGCCATTTTCTGAATCATACTTTAAGGTAGCGACTTGGCTGCTTAGTTCTCCAACTAAATATGCATATTCACCGTTGGGAGCAAAAACTAAATGGCGTGGGCCAAAACCTTTTTCAAAGTTTAGTGTGTTTTTTAAGGTTAATTTACCATCAGCAGAAATATCATAAGTTGTGAGTGTATCATTTCCTAAATCGATGACTGCTAGACGATGATCTGGTGTCAAGTCAGCAAAATGAATGTGTGCACTTTCTTGTTCGGGACGTGGACCTGAACCTGAATGTTTAATTGTATCTGTTAAAGTTAGTGTTTGATCAGAGTTTAACCGGTAAATTTCAACAGTTGCTCGATGATAGTAGGCTGCAAAAACAAGGCGTCGTTCTAAATCTAAACCGATGTAGCATGGACTAGAACCATTACTTAGTGGATCTGCAAGTAAATCAAAAGCATTATCAGGTAAGTAATAGTTAGCAATTCCTCCTAATGGTCCTTCAGTTGCAACCGAAATTAAAGATTGATCATTGGTAAGCCGCAGATACGTAGGATTGCCAACTGTAATAATATTTTTTGGTTGACTTAATTCTTGTTTTTCAGTATCTAACGTTGCCTGATAGATTCCGTTACTATTTTTTTTAGTATATGTTCCAAAATAAACTGTTTGTTTCAAACTAAACACTTCCCCATTCAAATTACCTTAATTATAACATTCATTCCAATTTGAATATGCTGATATGGTAAAATATAAACGAGGTGAGGTTAATGATAAAAGCAAAGGTTATTTCAGTTGGTAAAGAAGCACTTGATACTAAGGATAATTTTATTATTTTGTTTGGCAAAGAAGCTTCAGAGCGTTTAAAAAATGTATCTGTAATTCAACAAATTTCTGCAGAAACGGATTTTAAGGTTCAAGCGGGAATGCATTTAACAATTGATCAGCAAAAATACCAAATTGAATATGTTGGTGAATTAGTTGCTGATAATTTACAATCAGTGCATCACACAGTATTGGATTTTAATCCAGTGCCAACTAATCCGCGCAGTAATTCAATTTACTTAACCCCACATAAGTTACCGCAAATTACAGCCGGTTCTGAAATTATAATTGATTAGAGGCAGTTAAAGTGGCAAAAAAGAAAAAAATTAAGAAAACAAATGAAGAACGGATACTGGATGAACATGGTATCGCATATGAAGAAAAAAATTTTAACTGGGTTGGTCGGGGACAAGCAGCCTTAGAAGATGCTCAAAGTCAAGGAATTGATCCAGACAGCTTATTAAAAACAATTGTGTTGCAAGCTAATGCAGATGAAAAAGATTATTTAGTTGTTTGTTTACCTGTGCAAGCAGAAATTAATTTAAAATTGGTTGCACACGAATTAGGAAAGAAACAAGTTCATCTCGCAGATAATAAAAAATTAATTAAAATTACTGGATACGTGCATGGAGCAAATACGCCGATTGGAATCAGTGCATATAAAGGCTTCCCAATTTACTTTGATGAGCAGATCAAATCGTTTAATGAAATTTCGGTTTCAGCAGGCAAGATTGGTCGTTCAGTACGTTTGAAACAGACCGATTTAGTTAACTTAGTGAAGGGGACGTACATTAAGGTTGAACGCTAAAATTAAAAAAATTGATCAAGCGAAACAGTTCCTTGAAAAAAATTTGAAATTATTTAAATGTCCAATATGTAATTCACTTTTTAATAAAGTTGATGGGTATAGCTTAGTTTGTGTTAAGGGACATCGATTTGATTTATCAAAAAAAGGAACTTTATACTTACTAAAACATGCAGTTAAAAGTGACTATGATGACTCGGCATTGTGGCAAGCGCGGCGAAATTTACTGCAACATGGCTTATTTGATGGAGTAATTAATCAAATAATAGCGGCTTTACCTTCATATGCAATTAATGCACTTGATATTGGTTGCGGTGAAGGAACGGTTTTAACCAAGATTGCTCAGCAGCGCAAAGTTGAAGATGCCTTGATTGGATTTGACATTTCAAAAGAAGCGATAAAATTAGCCACCCAGCAACCAGTACAAAATTTTTATTGTGTTGCTGATTTAGCAGCATTACCATTTCAGAATGCACAGTTTGATGTATTGATTGATATTTTATCGCCGTCATCATATCATGAGTTTAAGCGAGTATTGAAATCGCATGGCTTTTTATTTAAGGTTGTACCAAATGCAGATTATCTGGTGGAATTGCGTCATTTATTATATGATCAAGACAGTAATAAATATACATATTCGAATCAAGATGTCATTGATCGGTTTGGTGAATTTTTTCCACACTATCAAATCCAGAAAATTCGGTATACATTCCCATTGTCACAGCAATTACAAGCCGATTTAATTAAAATGACTCCTTTGCAATGGGGAACTGCAGTTGATTTGCAAAATGCACAGCACTCAACATTGAAAGCAGTTACGGTTGATTTTTCATTATTAATTGCCCAAAATGTTTAATAATAAGGCTTGTCAAAGCGCAAAGATGGTGGTATTATCTTTTGTAAGAAAACGGTTGGTAATAATTAACCAAGTTGTTAGTTATTAGATAATTGTACTTCATTAACGTAGCTGTTCGCCGTGCCCACACCGAACGGTTACGCTTTTTTTATGTCTAAAAATGAAAGGAAGATTGAATTGACAAATCATATTGCTTTATTTGAACCTTTAATGCCTGCTAATACGGGAAATATTGCCCGAACATGTGCAGGGACTAATACAGAATTACATTTAATCGAACCTTTGGGTTTTTCAACTGATGATAAGTATTTAAAGCGCGCAGGTTTGGATTATTGGGATAAAGTAAAAATTACATATCATAAGAATCTGCCAGACTTTTTAGATAGTATTCCAGATCAAAAACAATTATATATTGTTTCTAAATTTGCAGAGCAAACATATACTGATCCGGATTATTCTAATGTCGATGAAGATCATTACTTTTTATTTGGTAAAGAAACAACTGGATTACCAGAAAACTTCATGCGGGCAAATGCAGAAAAATGTATTCGAATTCCACAAAATGATGATCATATTCGGGCTTTGAATTTATCAAACACTGCAGCAATTGTGATTTATGAAGTTTTACGACAACAAGGTTTTCCGCAACTAGATCAAACTCATACTTACGAAAATGATAAATTAAAATAATAATTGAGGATTAAAATGATAAAGAAAAAACAAGGAAAAAGAACGGCACAACGTAAAAAGAATTCTAAAAAAAAGAAGCAGGAAGTTTCTGAACATTTAGTTGGGTTAGTTTTATGCATTGTCAGTTTATTTGGTTGTTTTAATTTAGGATATCTTGGTACCTTGATTGCGAATGCTTTTCGGTTAGTAATTGGTGATGGGTATCAAATTGGAATTATTTTACTGTTAATTTTTGGAGTGTATTTATTAATTTATGGCAAGGAACCGCAAATTAAAGCGCGGTATTGGGGCAGTATTTTGCTAATGATTTGCGGTATCAGTTTAGGATTAGAGGCGTATTTCTTTAATCAGCTTGATTTACACAATCATTTTATTAGTGTTACCTGGCAATATTTAGTAAATGATATTGTTACTTCAAGTCTTGGAAGTGCAGTCGGCGGCGGAATGTTGGGAGCCATGCTTTACAGTGTGACCTATTTCTTGTTATCTCAAATTGGTAGTTATTTTATTTGTTTCTTGTTAATTGCAAGCGGAATCTGCATGCTTTTCGGAGTTTCGTTTCAACAAGTGGCTCGAGTTATTGGTAAAATTTGTCAAACGCTTGGACAATTACTTGTTGCAGCTTGTCAGAAATTGTTTGCAGTAATTAAGATGTTTATTCAAAGTTTTAAAAAGCCGGAAAAGAAAACTAAGCAAATTCAAAAGCAAACTGAACCAGTGCAGACTGATTTTGACATGGATGATCAGGTACAGTCTGCTGAAAAAAAGGCTGCTCAATCAGATTTGATTGCACCTGAAGAAAAGGACTTACCAAAACCAATCAGTGAACAAGAAAAGACGGACGTTCAACCTGATTTTTGGGATAAACAAGTACCTGAAGAAACTCCTGAGTCTTCAGATACAAAGTCTGGAGTTGCAAGTGACTATCAATTACCAAGTGTGAGTTTGTTAGCAGATGTTCCGCCAACTGATCAAAGCCAGGAGCGAAAAGAAATTAAGCATAATCAAGAAGTATTGAAACAGACCCTTAAAAGTTTTGGAGTTGATGCAGAATTAAAGAATACAATCTTAGGACCATCAGTTACTAAATATGAGTTGCATCCAGCAATTGGAGTTAAGGTTTCTAAAATTGTTAATTTGACAGATGATTTAGCTTTAGCGTTGGCAGCAAAAGACATTCGAATTGAAGCTCCAATCCCAGGAAAATCATTAATTGGAATTGAAGTTCCAAATAAAAAAGTTGCGACGATTTCCTTTAAGGATGTTATTACGGCGGAACAAAAACGGCCGCATCATTTACTGGAAGTACCGCTCGGACGGGATGTTTCTGGTAATTTAATTACATTAGATATTACTAAAACGCCGCATTTGTTAATTGCAGGGGCAACAGGTAGTGGTAAATCTGTGGCAATTAACGGCATAATTACAAGTCTGTTGATGAATTGTACGCCCGATGATGTAAAATTAATGTTGGTGGATCCAAAAAAAGTTGAATTGGGAGTATATAACGGAATTCCGCATTTGATTTCTCCGGTTGTAACTGAATCAAAGAAAGCCGCAATTTCATTAAATAAGTTGGTGGCGGAAATGGAACGGCGGTATGAGACCTTTGCCAATGTCGGCGTTCGAAATATTGAAGGTTACAATCGTTTAATTGCTAATCAGCAGGCAGATATGGGTTCGGCGGAAAAGAAAATGCCATACATTATAGGAATTGTTGATGAATTGGCGGATTTGATGATGGTTTCTTCAAATGAAGTTGAAGGAGCGATTATTCGAATTGCACAGATGGGACGTGCAGCGGGAATTCACATGATTATTGCTACTCAACGACCATCTGTCGATGTTATTACCGGTTTGATTAAGGCTAATGTGCCATCCCGAATGGCATTTGCGGTTTCAAGCGGAACTGATTCACGGACGATTTTAGATCAAAATGGTGCTGAGAAACTTTTAGGACGCGGAGACATGCTCTTTAAATTAGTTGGTAAAAAGCCAATTCGGGTTCAAGGAGCATTTATTTCTGATGAGGATGTTGAAAAAGTAGTTTCATTTGTAAAAGAACAAGGAACTGCAGAATATGATGAAAATTTAGCGGTTTCTGATGAAGAAGTTCAACAATCAGGAAGTTCAAGCGCAGATAGTGATGATCCATTATTCGATCAAGTAATTGATTTTATTCAACATGAGCAAAAAGTTAGTATCTCATTATTACAGCGTAAGTTTAAAATCGGGTACAACCGAGCAGCTCGGATTGTTGATGATTTGACTGAAAAAGGAATGGTCGGTCCGCAAGAAGGCAGCAAACCGCGTAAAGTATACCTTCCACCAAAAGAAGATTAAAGGCAGGTAAAATTGTGAAGTTTGAATTATTCCCTGGAGTTCAGGTTAATTTTATAAAAAATCAGCAGTTTAAATCTGTACAGATGATGATTTCATTTATTAAGAAAATTACCGATAAAAAAGAACTAGCTAAACGGACGCTTTTAGCTAGTGTTTTAGAAGCTTCAAGTGCAAAGTATCCTAATCAACATGCTATTACATTGAAACTTGCTGAATTATATGGAGCAACATTTGGAACAACTGCTGAAGTAGAAGGAAATCTTAGTTTATTGAATTTTGTGTATAGTTTTGTGGAGCCTAAGTATTTAGACAATGCGACGGATTTGTTGGAAAATTCAGTGGCGTTTTTAAATCAGATTATTTTTCATCCCAAAATGCAACATCAATTGTTTGATGAAAATGTATTTGAACGGCAAAAAGCAAATTTAATGACCTACATTAAAGGAATTCAAGATAATAAACAATCTGAAGCATTATTAAAGATTCAAGAATTGTATTTTGAAAATGAAGTTCAAAAGCATACACCATATGGTTCAGCTGTTGATTTTGAACAGGTTACCAATGGTGAATTAAGTAAGGCCTATCAAGAAATGCTGCAAACTGATCAAGTTCAAATTACAGTAATGGGTGATTTAAAACTTAATGAGTTAAAACAAGCATTACAACAATTAGAGTTTAATGGCCAAAATTTGACACAGTCTTTTGCGACTCAGTTATGTTATCATCAGTCAGAAACAGCAGTGAGAAGACAAGAACTGATAGAACCAATCCAGCAAAGTAAATTAGATTTGATTTATCAATTGCCTATTGATGCTCAAGATGATGATTTCTTTGCTGCAGTAGTCTTTAATGCCTTGCTAGGCGGTTCTGCACAATCTAAATTGTTTAAAAATGTTCGAGAAAAAGCTAGTTTGGCATATTACGCCGAAAGCAGTTATTCGGCATTAAGGTCAATTGTACTAATTCAAACGGGGATTCAGTCAAATCGAAAACAGGAAGCTATGGAATTGATTCAAGCTCAAGTTGAAAAGTTGAAAACTGGTGAATTTACAACTGCTGAATTAAAAAAAATAAAAATTGAATTGATAAATGAACGCTTACAAATGCAAGATAACCCAATGAATTTGCTGGAACAACAAGTTTTGAGTAATTTATTGGAAACGGACTTAAGTTTTGAATATCAATGTCAGGCAATTCAAAAAGTAACTAAAGAAAAAGTAATCAAGGTTGCTAATCAAATGAAATTTCAAGCAGAATTTTTCTTGAAAGGAGAAGTAGACGATGGAAACAATTAAATATCAAAAATTTAATGAAACATTATTTACAGAACGCCTTTCAAATGGACTGCAGGTTAATTTATTACCGCGACCTGAATTTCACCAAACCTATGGCATTTTAACTGCACGTTATGGTTCGATTGATAATAAATTCATTCGTGACGGCAAATTACAGCACTATCCTAATGGAATTGCTCATTTTTTAGAGCATAAATTGTTTGAAAAAGAAGACCATGATGCTTTTGATGAATTTGCTAAATATGGGGCAGATTCAAATGCATTTACAAGTTTTACAAGAACGAGTTATTTGTTTTCAACTTCGCAAAACATTGCGCAATGTGTAAGTAGTTTGCTTGATTTTGTACAACATCCTTTTTTTAGTACGGCAACTGTTGAGAAAGAAAAAGGAATTATTGCTCAAGAAATTAAAATGTATGAAGATGATGCTAGTTGGCAATTGCTGTTTGGTGTAATGCAGAATTTATATCCGCAAACGGCTTTGACAGCTGATATTGCGGGAAGTGTTTCTTCAATTCAGCAAATTACGCCAGAAATGCTGTATGAAAATTATCATGCATTTTATCAACCTGGAAATATGAGTCTGATGCTTGTAGGAAATTTTGATTTAGAGAAAATTATGAATTTAATCCGTAAATCTCAAGCTGAAATTCAGTCAAAACCGGTTCAAATTAAACGTGTTCCTCTGTTTGAAAAAAAGCCATTACCGCTTATTAAAACAGGAACTAAACGAATGAATATTATGCGACCTAAGTTAGGAATTGCAGTTCGGGGCGATTGTCAGTTAGACGTCAATGAACGGATGCAGTATAAGGTAGCTTTACAATTACTGTTAGAAATGTTGTTTGGAGAATCCTCAAGTGATTTTCAATACCTTTATGATGCGGGAATTATTGATAATAGTTTTGGCTATGAAATTCAACTGGAAGAAGACTTTCACTTTGTGTACTTTAGTATGGATACTGCTAAAGTACAAGAGGCAAATGATGCAATTCGAGAAATATTGTTAAATGCAGGTTCAAAAATTAAGCAGCAAGAAAAAATTTTTGAGTTAATGAAAAGAGAATTTATTGGTAGATACCTTAAGGGAATGAATTCTAACGAAAATATCGCTGATCAGTTTGATCAATGGTTGTTTGGTAATCAAATAATCTTGGATGCAATCTCAGCCATTCAAAATTTAAGTATTGATGATTTAATTAAGTTAGCAGAACAATTGTTTAAGGCAGAACAAATTACAGAATTTCAAATTTTACCAAAGGAGCAGAAGTAAAATGAAATGGGCATTAATTTGTGGCAGTTCAGGTGATATTGGAATTCAAATTGCCAAGGATTTGGCAAATCAAGGCTGGTCCTTATATTTACATTATGCACATCATGATGAACGGATTAAACAGTTGATTAGTGAATTTAATCAGCAGTATCCTCGTCAAGATTTTTTAGCAGTTCAAGCGGATTTCTTAACAGCAGATTGTGCTTCAAAGTTAGCTGCTTCAATCTTTGGTTTAGATGCAATTATTTTTGCTCAAGGAACGACGTATTATTCTTTATTGAATGCATTTCCGACTGAAAAGATTGATGAATTATTAACGATGCAAGTTAAAACACCAATGTTGATTTTGCAAAAACTTGAAGCAAAGTTAGCTCAGTCAAATGCTGGCAGAATAGTGTTCATCAGTTCAATTTATGGTAAAACTGGCAGTGCAATGGAAGTTCCATATAGCGCAGTTAAGGGAGCAATTAATACTTTTGTTCGGGCATACAGTAAAGAAGTCGCTTCAATGAATATTACGGTAAATGCGATTGCTCCTGGAGCGGTTGATACTCAAATGAACCAATTATTCGATCAAGATACTTTAGCTCAGATTAAGTCTGATATTCCAGTCGGACATATTGCGAAACCGGATGAAATCAGTTACTGGGTAATAAGTTTATTAGATGAAAGAGCTGGATATATGACAGGTCAAACTTTATTTGTGAATGGTGGTTGGCTCGATTAATCATTTTGTCAGATAATTGTTTCTTATGCTATACTAAACTGTGTATAATATTAAAATAAATGTGAATGAAAATATACTAAGAAAGATGTGGATTTTTAATGAGTGGTGTCGGTCAAAAACTCAAAGACGCAAGAATTGCGAAGGGGTTAACTTTAGATGATTTACAACAATCAACTAAAATTCAAAAACGATATTTAATTGCGATTGAAGAAGGCAACTATGATGCATTGCCAGGCAATTTTTATGTTCGAGCATTTGCACGTCAATATGCTGAAACTGTTGGATTAAATCCGAATGAAATTGTAAATGAAATTGATCAAGAATTAGGAACTTCTTCAACAGAAGAAGTAGAGCAAGAAGCAACTAGTCGAACTCAAAAGCAAGAACAATTGAGTCGGCCTGAGGATAGTAGCCCAAGTGCTAAATTAGTTAAATATTTGCCAACAATTATTATTGTTGTAATTGTGGTTGCAATTTTAGGAACTGTTTATGCAGTTGCATGGGGCAATCACCAAAAAGCAAAGAATCAACAAATTGAAGAAACTAGCACAAAAGTGGCAGTTTCAACTGATGTAAAGAAAAAAGCAAGCAAAAAGAGCAAGAGCAAATCCGAAGAATCATCATCGGAAAGCAAGAAACAAAAGATTGTCAGTGCAGGAGTTAGCGGTTCAACCTTTACTTATAACATTGAAAATGCTCCGTCAGAAAACAAGATTCAACTTTCAGCACCAAATGGCTCATCATGGGATGCGGTCTATGTTGGTGGTACTCAAACATGGCAAGGAACCTTACAAGAAGGCGATAAGCACACAATTGAAGTGCCAGCTGGAACAACTAGTGTAACTTTAAGTATTGGTAATTCAAATGCTTCAGCCGTTAAGATTAATGGACATAAGTTGAATTTCTTGGAGCAAAATGCTTCATTAACAGTCCGGAAATTAGTAATTAATTTTGGCAATTCTTCAAGTACAGAAGGGACAACAGGCTCAACTGCAACTGAAAATTCAATACAAACAACGTCTCAAACAAACAATGCGGTTACAACTGCCAATCAAACAGTTGGTAACCAAACACGCAATACGTATAACACATATAATAATCAAACAACAAATCGATAGGATAATTGAGGTGTAAGAATTGAATTTACCAAATAAGCTTACAATTATGCGGATTATTTTAATCCCAATCTTTATGTTAGTATTGTTACTTCCATTAAATTGGGGTTTCGTGATTGTTGCTGGCACAGTGATTCCGCTTCAATGTTTGGTAGGAGCATTGATTTTTGCAGTGGCATCAATTACAGATTTTATTGATGGCCAAATTGCCCGCCGACAACATTTAGTAACCAATTTCGGCAAGTTTGCTGATCCATTAGCAGATAAGATGTTGGTAATGACTGCGTTTATTATTTTAGTGCAAATGGGCAAGGTTCCTGCATGGGTTGCAGCTATTATCGTATGTCGTGAACTTGCGGTAACGGGGTTAAGATTAATTGTAGTTGAAAATAATGGAGAAGTGATGGCTGCTAAAATGCCAGGAAAGATTAAAACTGCTTCTCAAATGTTTTCAATTATTTTCTTGTTCTTAAATAATGTCTTTTTTAGTAATTTGCAGATTCCAATTGGACAAATTTTGTTGTATATCTGCTTGTTCTTTACTGTATATTCTGGAATCGAATATTTTTACAATGCAAGAACAGTTTTTGCAGATTCATTTGGAAAAAAGAAATAGGATTTAACGAACTAGATGACTAATAAAAATGGAGGTTGAGGCAATGATTGTCACAGCCTCTCTTTTGTCAAAAAATAAATAAATGACGTATTTAATAGTGAGGAGGATTTTTATGGATGCTGCAATTCAATCATCAACATCATCATTTAATTTATCCATCCAGAAAGTAGTGGATCAATTAGCACAACATTCACAAACTGTTGCGTTGGCATTTGATTTTATTCCTACAGGTGACTTTCTTCAAGAATTAAATCAAGTGTCGGTCTTTGCAGGTGCTGTTGTTGCGCCGACAGATGATGCTAAAAATGCGATGCTGGGAATTCCATATCAAATTTTGAATGCCAATGGTGCTAAGAGTGAAATTGCAGCTTCATGGATGGCAAAACAGTTGCGGAATCAATTAAAAACATCATATGGAATCGGAATTGTTGAAAATCGAAGCAAACGAATGTACTGGCTTGCACTTTCAGATGCTGATGAAGTGAACACAGTGCCATTGCCGTTCAGACGTCGTGAAATAGATGATCGTAAGGCAATTCAAAAGGCTTTTGAATTGCTTTCCATTGAGGTAAAATAACTTCTCAAACATAAGTTCGCATTTTAACTTTAAATTTGGTATAATGCATTAGTAGAAAAGATATGACAAATTCTAAAGGAGGGAAAGTCGTGGCTGATGAAAGACAAGCAGCTTTGGATGCTGCATTAAAGAAAATTGAAAAAAACTTTGGCAAGGGATCAATCATGAAGATGGGGGAAAAGGCTGATACCCAAATTTCAACTATTCCTTCGGGTTCGTTAGCTCTTGATGAAGCTTTAGGGGTTGGCGGTTATCCTCGGGGACGGATTGTTGAAATTTATGGTCCTGAAAGTTCTGGTAAAACTACCGTTGCCTTGCATGCAGTTGCAGAAGTTCAAAAAATGGGCGGAACTGCAGCGTATATTGATGCCGAAAATGCTTTAGACCCTGCTTATGCAACAGCTTTAGGGGTAAACATTGATGAATTGTTGCTTTCACAACCTGACACTGGTGAAGAAGGACTTGAAATTGCAGATGCCTTAGTTTCATCTGGCGCAATTGATATTGTAGTTGTCGATTCTGTAGCTGCATTAGTTCCACGTGCTGAAATTGAAGGCGAAATGGGAGATGCCCACGTTGGTTTGCAAGCTCGTTTAATGTCACAAGCATTGCGGAAACTTTCAGGTACAATTAATAAAACAAAAACGATTGCCTTATTTATCAATCAAATTCGTGAAAAAGTTGGCGTGATGTTTGGTAATCCTGAAACTACTCCTGGTGGACGGGCATTAAAGTTTTATTCAACTGTGCGTCTTGAAGTTCGGCGAGCTGAACAAATCAAGGATGGCTCAGATGTAATTGGTAATCGTGCTAAGATTAAAGTTGTCAAAAATAAGGTTGCTCCACCATTTAAACAAGCTGAAGTAGATATTATGTATGGTGAAGGAATTTCAAAGACCGGCGAATTACTTGATATGGCAGTTGAAAAAGACATTATCAAGAAGAGCGGTTCATGGTTCTCGTATGGTGAAGAACGAATTGGTCAAGGTCGTGAAAATGCTAAACGGTACTTGAAAGAACATCCTGATATGATGAAGGAAGTTACTTTGAAAGTTCGTAAAGCCTATGGAATTGCGACTGAAGAGGAAGAAAAGCAATTGGATTTGAAGTTAGAAGATTCAAAGGCAGATTCAGACAAGAAAAACTCTTCGAAATAAATTTAATAGTAAGATAGAAGAAGTTGTGATGAAAGTCCAGCTTCTTTTTGTATTCGCATATTCCTTCTCCTATTCTCATTTTTGACGTTCAGTTACCTCATCTTTGGTTTAATAAAAACTATGTTTTATGAATTTAACCGATGATTTATATTGACATTTTCTCTTAAATACAACTAAAATAAATATATGTGTGTAATAAACAAATATTAAAGATAAAATCAAGAAAAATAATTGAGCAGATTGATTATTTTCTTAGAGACGTAGCGGAGGGATAAACATGATGAATATAATTGTGATCCTCGCCGTCGCTGTTTTGACTTTGATAATTGGTTTTGTTCTTGGAGATAAGCGTCGAGTTAAGCTTTATCAAACCAGTTTAGATGAAGCAACTCAGACAGCCAAAGGAATTGTTAAAAGTGCTAAAAAAGAAGCACAACAAAAGAAAAAAGAAGCAATTGTAGAGGCTAAAGAGGAAACTCACCGCTATCGTTCTGAAGTTGAAAAGGAACTACGAGAACGAAGAACTGAAATTCAAAAACAAGAGAATCGTTTAATTCAACGTGAAGAAAATCTTGATCGCAAAGATACAATGTTGGAGAAACGAGAACAAACCTTAGATAAAAAAGAAAATCAGTTAGACTCTGATCAACAAAAAATTGAACATCAACGTCAAAAAGTAACAGAACTTGTTCAACAGCAACATGAAAAATTAGAAGAAGTTGCTGCATTAACAACTGATCAAGCTAAAGAACAAATCATGAAAGAAACCAAGGCAAGCTTAAATTATGAACTTGGTCAAATGATTAAAGATAGCGAAGATGAAGCTAAGGCACGGGCTGAACAAACTGCTAAAGACTTAATTGCTCAAGCAATTCAACGCAGTGCAGCCGATACTGTAGCCGAATCTACGGTATCAGTTGTTACTCTTCCTAATAATGATATGAAAGGTCGAATTATTGGTAAGGAAGGTCGGAATGTCCGAACTTTTGAAACCTTAACTGGAATTGACCTGATTATTGATGATACTCCTGATACAGTTTTATTGAGCGGATTTGATCCAGTTCGACGTGAAATTGCCAAGATGGCATTAGAAAAATTAATTCAAGACGGACGAATTCATCCAGCACGAATTGAAGAAATGGTAGATAAAGCAACTCGTGAGATGGATGCTAAGATTCGTGAAATTGGTGAAGAAACTGTATTTGAGTTAGGTTTGAATGCAATGCATCCAGATTTGATTAAGACAATTGGACGGCTAAATTACCGGACAAGTTATGGTCAAAATGTATTAACACATTCAATTGAAGTTGCTAAACTTGCAGGAGTATTAGCAGCAGAATTAGGAGAAGATGTTACTTTAGCGAAACGCGCAGGATTATTACACGATATTGGTAAGGCTGTAGACCATGAAATTGATGGTTCACACGTTGAAATTGGAGTTGAGTTAGCGAAAAAATACCATGAAAATGAAGTAGTTGTAAACACAATTGCTTCACACCATGGCGATGTAGAGCCTAAGTCAGTCATTGCAGTATTAGTGGCTGCTGCGGATTCAATTTCTGCTGCTCGTCCTGGTGCACGCAGCGAATCATTAGAAAATTACCTTCATCGACTTGAAAAACTTGAGGCAATCTCAAATGAATTCGAAGGCGTAAGTAAAAGTTATGCAATTCAAGCTGGACGTGAAGTTCGCGTAATTGTAAAACCAGAACAAATTAATGATTTGGAAGCTACCGTATTGGCACGAGATATTAAAAACAAGATTGAAAATGAACTTGAATATCCAGGTCACATTAAAGTAACGGTGATTCGTGAAACACGTGCAACTGAATATGCACGATAATAAAGTAAAAGGTTGAGACGTAAGTTGTCGCAGCCTTTTTATTTTAAGTAAATTGTGTATAAACAGATATATTCATTCTACTTTGAAACGTGTTAAAATAGGGAAAGCACATACTTGATGAGGAAAGGAAGTTTGAACTTGGCACAAGCAAAATTAACTCCAATGATGGAGCAATATATGAAAATTAAAAAGCAATATCCAGATGCTTTTTTGTTTTATCGACTTGGTGATTTTTATGAAATGTTTTATGATGATGCGGTTAAAGGTTCGCAAATTTTGGAATTAACCTTGACTCAGCGGAATCGAAACTCAAAAAATTCAATTCCAATGTGTGGCGTTCCTCATCATGCAGTTCAAAATTATATCGATATTTTAGTCGATAAAGGTTATAAAGTAGCAATTTGTGAACAAATGGAAGACCCGCATTTAGCTAAAGGAATGGTTAAGCGGGAAGTTATTCAATTAGTTACCCCTGGAACATTAATAGATGAGTCTGCTGGAGATGCAAAGGAAAATAATTATTTAACTGCAGTACATGAAGCAGATGGTCAGTATGGCTTTGCATATGTTGATCTTTCCACGGGAGAACTAAAAGCAGCAACTTTAGATAATCAAGATAGTTTAATTAATGAAGTAACTAGTTTGCGTACGAAGGAAATTGTAGTAGATGATTCAGTTTCGAATAAAACGCGGGATACGTTGAAGAAACTAAAGATTTTACTATCCGAACAAGAACAAGTTGAAAATAAGGCAGAATTTTCATATGCAGTTCAAGATTTACAAAGTAAGTTAGAAACTGAAGTTGTTAAACACTTATTAATGTATGTAGATGTTACTCAAAAACGAGCATTAGCTCACTTGCAACGTGCAGTGCATTATGAACCATCGGCATATTTAAAATTAGATCGGTTTGCTAAACGAAATTTGGAATTATTACAAAATTCACGAACAGGCAAAAAATCAGGAACGTTACTTTGGATTTTAGATTCTACCAAAACAGCGATGGGAGGTCGCTTATTAAAACAATGGATTTCGCGTCCATTGTTGTCCCGTAAAGAAATTCTTCAACGACAATCAATCGTTAAAAATTTAATGGAGCACTTCTTTGAACGAAATAATTTGCAAGATGAATTGACCAACGTGTATGATTTAGAGCGTTTAGCAGGTAAAGTAGCATTTGGAAATGTTAATGGACGTGATTTAATTCAACTTAAAACCTCACTTAATCATGTTCCGCAAATTCGTTACTTATTAACTGAATTGAATGAAAATGGTATTTATGATGATTTATTAGCTCAACTAGATCCAGTTGAAGAGGTAGCTGATTTAATTGAACGGGCGATTGTTGATGATCCGCCAATTTCAGTTACTGATGGTAATTTGATTCGTGAAGGTTATGATGATGAATTAGACCAATATGTTGACGCAATGAAAAATGGTAAAAATTGGTTAGCTGAATTGGAAGAACAAGAGCGTGAAGCAACTGGAATCCATAATTTAAAAATTGGCTATAATAAGGTTTTCGGTTATTACATTGAAGTTTCAAAAGGGAACATTAGCAAAGTTCCTGATCGTTATCAACGAAAACAAACTTTAGTCAACGCAGAACGTTTTATTACGCCGGAATTAAAAGAAAAAGAGTCCTTAATTTTAGGCTCAGAAACTAAGGCATATGATTTACAATACAAGTTATTTGTTGATATCCGTGAACAAATTAAAGATCAAATTAAACGATTGCAAAGCTTAGCTGCGGCTTTAGCACAATTAGATGTCTTGCAAAGTTTTGCGGTTGTGAGTGAAAATCATCAATTTGTCCAACCAACATTATTAGAACATGGTCACGATTTAGCAATAAAAGCTGGTTGGCATCCGGTAGTTGAACAAGTAATGGGACATCAAAGTTATGTTCCAAATGATATTCGAATGGATGAAAACCAGACAATTTTATTGATTACGGGACCAAATATGTCTGGGAAAAGTACCTATATGCGTCAGTTAGCCTTGACAGTGATTATGGCTCAAATTGGCTGCTTTGTTCCAGCTGAGTCAGCACAGATGCCAATTTTTGATCAAATTTTTACGCGGATTGGAGCTGCCGATGATCTGATTTCTGGTGAATCAACGTTTATGGTTGAAATGAAAGAAGCAAATGAAGCACTCGCAAATGCAAGCGAGAATAGTTTGATCTTATTTGATGAAATTGGACGTGGAACGGCAACTTATGATGGAATGGCACTTGCTCAGGCAATTATCGAATTCATTCATGATCATGTACATGCTAAAACACTATTTTCAACGCACTATCACGAATTAACTGTTTTAGACCAGGAATTAGAACACTTAACCAATATACATGTAGGGGCAATAGAGAAAAATGGCGAATTGATTTTCTTACACAAAATGCAACCCGGACCTGCAGATAAATCTTATGGAATTCATGTTGCTAAGTTGGCAGGCATGCCAGATTCATTATTGAAGCGGGCCGATATGATTTTACATGATTTAGAAGCGGATAATAATCAAGTTGAAATTCAAGCCAATGATCGAAAAGCAGAAGAAACTTCGACTCAAATTGCAAATGAAATCGATGAGCAATTGTCACTTTTTGAACCGGAAAAAGTTAAGTTAGATACAAATGAATCTAATTTATTGCAGGAAATTAAGGAAACAAACTTGATGTCACTAACACCGATGCAAGTAATGAATTTGGTAAATAATTGGCAGCAAAAATTAATGCATAAAGAATAGGGGAATTTCAATGGCAAAAATTCATGAATTACCTGAAATTTTAGCTGATCAAATTGCTGCTGGCGAGGTGATTGAACGGCCAGCATCAGTAGTTAAAGAATTGGTTGAAAATGCGATTGATGCTCAAAGTACGCGAATTGATATTTTGGTAAGTGACGCAGGATTGAAACAAATTCAAGTCATTGATAATGGGATTGGAATTGAAAGCTCAGATTTGCCATTAGCTTTTCAACGTCATGCAACTAGTAAAATTACGAACCGTGATGATTTATTTCGGGTTAAGACATTGGGCTTTCGCGGTGAGGCGTTACCAAGTATTGCTTCAGTTTCAGATGTAATTTTAGAAACGATGACGAATGAAAGTGAAGTTGGTGCTCAAATTCATTTGAAGGGCGGTCAAATAATTGACCAAAAACCTTATGCAGGACAACAAGGAGCTCGCATTACAGTAAATCAGTTATTTTATAATACTCCCGCACGTCTAAAATACTTAAGTTCTCCGCAAACTGAAATGGCAGCAATTGCGGACTGTGTAAACCATTTGGCAATGAGCCATCCAGAAATTTCTTTTTCGCTTAGTAACAACGGACGTGTAGTATTAAAAACAGCAGGCAATTCGGCTTTGAATCAGGTTGCAAGTGCAATTTACGGAGTTAAAACTGCTTCACAATTGATTACATTTAAAAATCAGGATGCAGATTTTCAAATTGAAGGTTTGACTTCTTTGCCTAAGTTGACGCGTGCTTCTAAAAATTACATCAGTATTTTATTAAATGGGCGTTACATCAAAAATAATGTATTAGCGAAAGCGGTAATTCAAGGATATGGCTCAAAATTAATGGTAGGGCGCTATCCAATTACGATTTTAAAAATAAATTTGGATCCTTTGTTGGTCGATGTGAATGTTCATCCCACAAAGCAGGAGGTCCGAATTAGTAAAGAACAACCATTATGTAATTTGATTACCAACACAATTGAGCAGCGAATTGCCAAAGAAAATTTGATTCCAAGTGCGGTTGAAAATCTAACTTCGCATTCTAAAAAAACTGCGATATCTCAACAATTAAATATGGGTTTGAATGAAAATCAAGCGGCATACCAAACAGTTGAAAAAAAACAGGCAGTTCTTAATGCAGTTTTAGGCAATAAAACTGTAGAATCACAGTCTCAAACTAAGAATGAAAGGCAAAAAGCATTTACCTCGCAGTCATTTGAACATCCATTGATGATTAATAATCGTGATGAATTGGCTTCTAATGCAGTTAAGAATTGGGATCAGAAGTATAGTCATGTTGAAGTGGCAACCAATCAGCAACCAGTTGAAAAATCAACTGCAACACATCAATTTCCAACGTTAAAATATATTGGACAATTACATGGAACATATTTGCTGACGGAAGCTGCAGATGGATTTTATATTCTTGATCAGCATGCTGCTCAAGAAAGAGTAAAATATGAATATTACCGCGAAGAAATTGGAAAGGTAACAGATGCTCAGCAAACGATGCTGGTACCATTAATATTAACTTTTACTGCTAGTGAAGCCTTAAAGGTTGAAGAAAATCTTGAAAAGTTACAAGCTTTAGGAATTCATTTGGAAGATTTTGGGCAAAATACTTATATTGTACATGAACATCCTGCTTGGATTCCAAAAGGTCAAGAAGAATCCATTATCAAAGAATTGATTGAGCAGTGTTTGCAAAATCCACAGCTAACAATTGCGAAGTTTCGCGAACAAACTGCGATAATGATAAGTTGTAAACAGTCAATTAAGGCCAATCATCATTTGGAACGCCAGCAGGCAGTTTCATTATTGCAACAATTGCAAGAATGTGAAAATCCATATAATTGTCCGCATGGCAGACCCACTGTAATTAAATTTACAAATCAGGATTTAGAAAAAATGTTTAAACGAATTCAAGACGCGCATCATTCTTTGCGTGAAAATCAAAATGCAGGTGAATAAAGATGTATGAATATTTAATTGGAAAGATAACAGCAGTTAATCCGCATTATATTGTAGTGGAAGTAAATGGGATTGGCTATCGCATTCAAGTAGCTAACCCCTTTCGTTATCAAGAAGGACAACAGAAGAAAGTTTATGTATATCAGGCAGTTCGTGAGAATGACGTTACTTTGTACGGCTTTTATGACTTAGCGGAAAAACAATTGTTTTTAAAATTAATCAGTGTTTCAGGGATTGGACCCAAAAGTGCTTTAGCGATTTTAGCTACAAATGATCAGGGCGGATTTGTGGCAGCAATTAATGCCGATGATGAAGCTTATTTGACTAAATTTCCCAGTATTGGTAAAAAGACAGCCAAGCAGATCATTTTAGATTTAAAAGGAAAATTAGATGAAATTGAAACCCCAACACCAATGGTTGATCAACAAGATTTAGCTCTTAATTTCGACGAAGAATCTCCAGCGTTGAAAGAAGCCATGGAAGCAATGTTGAGTTTAGGCTATACTAAAACCGAGGTTAAAAAAGTAGGCAAAAAGCTGACGCAATTTAATGGTAAAACTACTGATGATTATTTGCGTGAAGCCCTTAAATTAGTATTAAAGAAGTAAAATGACAAAAATTTTGCAGAAAGGAGAAGTTGATGGAAGACGAAAACCGTGTTGTTTCAGGTAAAGAAATTGACGGCAATGAAGATTTAGCACAATTAAGTTTGCGTCCGCAATTTTTAAATCAATATATTGGTCAACAAAAAATCAAAGATGAAATTGCGATATATATCGAAGCGGCCAAGCAACGGGAAGAATCATTGGACCATGTGTTGTTATATGGACCACCCGGTTTGGGGAAAACAACTTTAGCTACTGTAATTGCCAATGAATTACAAGTTAATTTAAAAACTACGACGGGTCCGGCAATTGAAAAGCCAGGAGATTTAGTGGCAATTTTAAATGAATTAGAACCAGGCGATGTGTTGTTTATTGATGAAATTCATCGCTTGCCAAAAAATGTGGAAGAAATTCTATATTCTGCAATGGAAGATTTTTATATTGATATTATTGTAGGTCAAGATACCACTGCCCATCCTGTTCATTTTCCATTGCCGCCATTTACATTAATTGGAGCAACTACCCGCGCAGGAATGCTTTCAGCGCCATTACGGGCACGTTTTGGAATTTTAGGACATATGAACTATTATACAGAAGATGAATTGACAGCAATTGTTGAACGTTCTGCTGAAGTCTTTGATACCAAAATTGATTTAGATGGTGCACATGAAATTGCTAGAAGATCTCGAGGAACGCCTCGAATCGCTAATCGCTTGCTGAAGCGAATTCGTGATTTTTCACAAGTTTCGCATAAGAATCAGATTGATAAAGAAATTGTTAATTATGCCTTGGAATTATTGCGTGTAGATGAAAAAGGATTAGACGATACAGACCGGAAACTGCTTAAAACGATGATTTTACTGTACAATGGCGGTCCAGTTGGTTTATCAACGATTGCAGCTAATGTCGGTGAAGAAACTGATACGATTGAAGATGTAATTGAACCATATTTGTTACAGATTGGCTTTATTAAGCGTACTCCGCGTGGTAGAGTAGTTACAGATGCTGCATACAAACATTTAGGATTAGCAAAAACAAATTAAAGAAGGGTGATAACAAATGACAGAAGAACATTTAAAAACGGAAGACTTTGATTACGATTTACCTCATGAACTAATCGCACAAACACCATTAAAAGAACGTGATGAAGCACGAATGTTAGTATTAAATGCTAAGACAGGTGAATATAAGGACGATTATTTCTATGATATTTTAGATTACTTAAATCCTGGCGATGCAGTGGTAATGAATGATTCACGGGTAATGCCTGCTCGAATTTATGGGGTAAAACCTGATACTGGCGGTCATTTGGAAGTTTTGCTATTGAATAACACAGAAGGTGACAATTGGGAAACTTTAGTAAAACCTGCGCGTCGTGCTAAAGTAGGAACTAAGATTTCATTTGGAAATGGTGAGTTAACAGCCACAGTTACTAAAGAACTTGAACACGGTGGAAGAATGATTGAATTCCATTATGACGGAATCTTTATGGAAATTTTAGATAAATTAGGTGAAATGCCATTACCACCATATATCAAAGAAAAATTAGATGATCCCGAAATGTATCAAACTGTTTATTCAAAGGAAATTGGTTCTGCTGCTGCTCCAACTGCAGGATTCCACTGGACAAAAGACTTATTGAAGAAAGTGGAAGAAAAGGGTGTTAAATTAGTTTATTTAACATTACATGTTGGTTTAGGAACTTTCAGACCGGTTAGTGAAGAAAATATTGAAGATCATAAGATGCACAGTGAATTCTATAGTTTATCACAAGAGGCAGCTGATACATTAAACGAAGTCAAGAAAAATGGCGGTCGAATTATTGCAACTGGAACAACTTCAATTCGGACATTGGAGACAATTGGAACGAAATTTAATGGTGAAATTAAGGCTGACAGTGGTTGGACTGATATTTTCATTAAGCCAGGTTACGAATGGAAAGTTGTAGATGCCTTTATTACAAACTTCCATTTGCCAAAATCAACATTGGTAATGTTAGTTGCAGCCTTTACTGGACGGGAAAACATTTTAAATGCATATAAGCATGCTGTTCAAGAAAAATATCGTTTCTTCAGTTTTGGCGATGCAATGTTTATTCATAAATAATCAATGGAAATGAGGAATTAAATGACTGAACCAGCAATTAAATATCATTTAATTAAAAAAGAAAAGCATACAGGTGCACGCTTGGGTGAAATTGAAACTCCGCATGGAACTTTTCCAACTCCAATTTTTATGCCAGTGGGTACGCAAGCGACTGTTAAGGCTATGTCACCTGAAGAACTTAAAGATTTAGGGGCCGATATCATTTTATCTAATACTTATCATTTATGGTTACGGCCTGGCGAGAAATTAGTTCAAGAAGCTAGCGGATTGCATAAATTTATGAATTGGGATAAGGGAATTTTAACTGATTCTGGCGGTTTCCAAGTTTTCTCATTGGCAGAATTGCGGAATATTACAGAAGAAGGAGTACATTTTAAAAACCATTTAAATGGACAAAAAATGTTCTTATCACCTGAGAAAGCAATTCATATTGAAAATGCATTAGGTGCTGACATTATGATGAGTTTTGATGAATGTCCTCCATTTTTTGAAAGTTATGATTATATTAAAAAATCAGTTGAACGAACAAGCAGATGGGCCGAACGTGGATTAAAAGCACATCAAAATCCTGAGACTCAAGCTTTATTTGGTATCGTGCAAGGTGGCGGTCATCGTGACTTGCGGGAACAAAGTGCGAGGAATTTGGTTTCAATGGATTTTCCTGGTTACTCAATTGGTGGTTTATCAGTTGGAGAATCTAAGACAGAAATGAATCATGTATTAGATTTTACTACTCCGTTGTTACCAGAAAATAAACCGCGTTATTTGATGGGCGTTGGTTCGCCGGATGCCTTGATTGACGGAGTAATTCGCGGAGTTGATATGTTTGATTGCGTCTTGCCAACGCGAATTGCACGGAATGGGACATGTATGACAAGTCATGGAAGATTAGTGGTCAAAAATGCTAAATATGCTCATGATTTCAGCCCAATTGATGATCAATGCGATTGTTATGCATGTCGTAATTATACACGTGCATATGTGCGTCATTTATTCAAAGCCGACGAAACCCTTGGAATTCGGTTGACAAGTTATCATAATTTATACTTCTTGACTCACTTGATGCAAAAGATTCGACAAGCAATTTTAGATGATAACTTGTTAGAATTTAAACAGGATTTCTTTGAACAATATGGCTTAAATGTTCGTAATCCTAAGAATTTTTAAGAATTAACAATTATTCCTAGTAACATTTGCATTTTTTTGGTAAAGTGTAAAGTGTACTGTTTAATATGAAGGAGTGAACAAGATGAAAGGCGGAGGACTCTATTCAATTATCATGTTGGTATTAATGTTTGCCATCATGTATTTCTTATTGATTAGACCACAAAAGAAGCAGCAACAACAATGGCAAAACATGATTAACAGCTTAAAGCGCGGTGATCATGTAGTCACACGTGGCGGTTTACACGGTGTTATCGATGAAATTGATACTGCTAATAAGACTGTTACTCTTGATTGTGACGGAATTTTCTTAGTTTTCAGTTTGAATGCAATTGGCAATGTTCAAAAAGCTGCAACTGAAACTCAAGCTGCTTCAGCACCAAAAGCTGAAAGTAAAGAAGAATCTGCAAAAGATGATTCAAATGACGGTTCAAAAGATGAATCAGAAGAAAAATAGATTTCAGTTAACAAATTTTGGGAAAGCTGATTAATTAAAGCTGCACTATTGAAGTTGATACTTGTCAATTTTGATATTGCAGCTTTTTGTTTTACGTATGAAGGAGGAATAAAAATGGAATTTACTAAAAAAGGCACGCAGTTAGAAACCAATGGCAATCCATTACAAGTTGGTGATCAGTTACCGGCTTTTACAATTTTAGATGCGCAAAATGAAACAATTTCAAGTAACCAATTATTAAATAACTTAACATTTATTAGTGTAGTTCCGAATATCAATACTCCAGTTTGCAGTTTATCAACACGCAAATTTAATGAACAAGTAGCAGAATTTCCAACAGTTGATTTCTATACAATTTCAACTAACACGCCTGCAGAACAAAAAGAATGGTGTGCGCTTTCTGATGTGACTGCAATGCACATGCTTTCAGATGAAAAATTTGAATTTGGAAAGCAAATGGGATTATTCATTGCAGATAATCAAATTGATGCTCGCAGTGTTTGGGTAATTGATACTGACGGAAAGATTATTTATCGTGAATTGGTACGTGAATTAAGTAATGAACCAAACTATCAAGCAGTGTTGAATTTCATAAAAAAACAAATTAAAAAATAAAAATTTTATTTAGAAATATATTATCATTTGATTAATTAATAATTTATAAATGGTTTTGCTTATAATAGTATCAATCATAGAAAATTCAATCTTTAAACAGATATCTCAAGAATTATGAGATATCTGTTTTTTTATTATTTTAATTCATTAATACAAAGGTTTTCTATAGATAAAATTAGATTTTCTAACTTGACAGTCAATTTCGAATGCGTTAACCTTTGTTTATCGAATGTTTCGATGTTCGAAATAAATCGAAAGGGTGATTATGATGAAAATCATGGATGCACAGGAGATTATGGATACGATTCCTAATCGCTATCCAATTTGTTACGTGGATTATGTTGATGAAATGATTCCGGGTGAAAAAATTATTGCAACCAAAAATGTTACGATTAATGAGTCGTTTTTCAGAGGACATTTTCCAGGAAATCCTGTGATGCCTGGTGTTTTAATTATTGAAACTTTAGCTCAAGTTGCATCAATTTTAATTTTAAAATCTGATGAATTTAAAAATAAAACGGCCTATTTAGGAGCCATTCAAAATGCGAAATTTAAGCGAATGGTTAAACCGGGCGATGTGTTAAAACTTGAAGCGGTTATTTTAAAGAAACGCAAAAATATTGGAACAGTGGCAGTGAAGGCTTATGTAGATCAAAAAGTAGTCTGCAGTGCTCAACTGATGTTTATTGTTCCGGAAGGTTCGACAAGAAAGTAATTGCCTTGTATTTGATTAATTTTCACTTCGATAATATTTGAAATTTTGGTATAAGGCGGGAAAAAGATGAATGAGCGACAACAGCATATTTGTGACATGTTAAAACGAATTTGCGCGGAAGCTGATCAATTTGAATCTTACTGGTTGAAACAAAGTAAATATGCAGATTTGAATTTAAAAGAGGTGCGTATGTTGGAAATTGTTTCAGGTTTTCCAGAAATTTCTATCTCTCAACTGGCGCGCAAATCAAATTTAACTCCTGGCACAATTACAACTGCAATTGATCAATTAGAAGATAAGGATTATGTTGAACGAAATCGCGATAAGCATGATCGACGCATGATTCGTTTATCTTTAACACCGAAAGGAAAATCGTTGGTGAAAGCATGGAATAAAATTTATCAGGTTCTTTCCCAAAAATTATTAACTGATTTGAATTTGGCGGATACATCAATTGTTGAAAAGGCAATTGGTAATATTGAAACCTTTTTGATTGCTCACTCATAAAGTCATGAGGGTAGATTAAATTGAAAAAAGTTCAAATAAAAAAATTTGCAAGCTATGCGCCGCAATTGACAGTTTCAAATGATGATTTAAGCAAAATCATGGACACATCTGATGAGTGGATTAGTTCGAGAACGGGAATCAAACAGCGTAGAATCAGTTTAACTGAAAATACGTCTGATTTATGTTTGCAAGTAGCACAAAAGTTAATTAAGCAAGCTCACGTTAATCCAGCTGAAGTAGGTTTGATTATCGTTGCTACCATGTCGCCTGATGCAGCTACTCCATCAACTAGTGCACTTGTCCAAGGTAAATTACATGCAGAAAATGCACTTGCATTTGATATTTCAGCAGCATGTTCTGGCTTTATTTATGGATTGGAAATTGCTCAAAAAATGATGCGGCAATCGACTTATAAATATGCAATCGTAATTGGCGGTGAAGTGTTGTCTAAAGAAGTTGATTGGACAGACCGTACATGTGCAGTTTTGTTTGGTGATGGTGCTGCGGGGGCATTACTTGAAAATGATGCTGTGCAGGAAAGCTTTTATGGAACAGATACGAAAGTCGTTGGGGATTTAAATGGGGACTTAGTTGCAGGGCAAACTAATCCAATTCAAGAATTTCCTCCAGCAGACTTCACTGTTTTTCACCCATTTAAAATGGATGGACGAGCAGTTTATAAATTTGCAACATCAGAAGTTCCCGCATCGATTTTACGAGTTTGCAAGGCTAATCGATTACAACCAGATGAAGTTGATTATTTTGTTTTGCATCAAGCTAATTACAAAATCATTAAATCAATTGCAAAAAAAATCAAGCAGCCAATTGAAAAATTTCCAATGAATATGGATAAATATGGCAATACATCAGCGGCAAGTATCCCATTGATGTTAACTGAATTGGCAGAGAAAGAGAATTTAGAAGGAAAGACAATTGTAATCTCTGGTTTTGGTGGTGGATTAACAATTGGCAGTCAAATAATTAAATTATAAGAGGAGATTATTAAAATGACAGAAGAACAAATTTTTGAAAAAGTACAAGCAATCGCAGCAGAACAATTAGATTTAGATAAGGATGAAATTCAATTATCTTCAAATGTAAAAGAAGATTTAGACGCAGATAGTTTAGATTTTTTTGAAATTATGAATGAATTAGAAGATACATTTGATATCGAATTAGAATCAGATGAAAATGTGCAAACTATCGAAGATGTTGTGAAATATGTAAAGACTCAATTAGATCAAAAATAATATGAATAATACATGGGGAATTATGTTTAGCGGTCAAGGGGCTCAGAAAGCTCAAATGGGCCTTGACTGTTATCGATCAGACCAAGATTTTAAAGAAACGATTGATGCGGCAAGTGAAGTGTTAAAAATGTCACTGCCAGAGATTTTACAAAATGATCAGGGACAATTAGCACAAACTAAATATGTTCAACCAAGTTTAGTTGCTGTTAGCCTTGGCTTTTATCGGATGCTGCAGCGCGATTTACCGCAATTAACGATTGGAGCAATGGTTGGATTGTCATTAGGTGAATATTCGGCATTGATTGCTAGCCGGAAATTGGATTTTAAAACTGGAATGCAGCTCTTGAAGAAACGTGCAGAAGCGATGCAAACTGACAGTGAACAGAATGCAAGTGCAATGGAAGCAATTATGGATCCGCAAATTGAAAAAGTTAATCAGCTATGCAAACAATTAACAGTTGATGGAAAACAAGTAAGCATTGCTAATTACAATTCACCTAATCAAATCGTGATTGGCGGAACAATTAAAGCGGTTCAAGAAGCAGCCGATACAATTATGCAGAAGAAATTGGCAAGTAAAACAATTAATTTGAAAGTTAGTGGTGCTTTCCATACGCCATTATATCAGCACACTGAAACCGTGTTAAAACAAGCATTGGAAGATGTTAAATTTCATATCACTTCGATTCCGGTGATGAGTAATACAACTGGTAAACCGTTTGAACTAGATGATTTAGCAAGCATTTTAGCACAACAAGTTGTTTGTCCGACACATTTTCAAGCATGTTTTGAAAAAATGGTTGCTGATTATCACGTAGACGCGGTAGTAGAAATTGGAGCTGGCAGAACATTATCTAAGTTAGCCAAGACGATTAACCCGAATGTAAGCCGAGCAAAAATTACAAACTATAAATCGTATCAAAAGTTTCTAAAGAAAGCAGATGAAACACATGGAACTTAAAGGAAAAACAGTATTAGTAACTGGTTCATCACGCGGATTAGGTGCAGCAATTGCGGTAGCATTTGCCCAAAAGGGTGCTAATGTGGTGTTGAATGCTCGTCATGAGCCTGAAAAAATTGAAAAGCAAATTCAAGCTTTAGGCGTAAAATGTTATTTTATTAAAGCAGATATTGCTGATGCTGCAGCTGTTGATCAAATGATGACAAAGATTACTGAATTAGGATTGCAAATTGATATTTTGGTAAATAACGCTGGAATTAACCGCGATCAATTATTCATGCAAATGAATGAGGATGACTTTTGCAAAGTAATCGATACTAATCTGGTTGGAACATATCGGGTCACCCAACCATTATTTAAGCAAATGTTAACTAAGCGTGCGGGAGTAATAATTAATTTAGCAAGTGTAGTTGGTGTACATGGAAATTTAGGACAGGCAAATTATGCTGCAAGCAAAGCAGGAATGATTGGTTTAACTAAATCGATTGCAAAAGAAGGAGCTCGTCGAAATGTCCGTTGCAATGCAATTGCTCCTGGAATGATTCAAAGTGATATGACTAAGGAAATTAATGAACGACGGCAAAAAGAGATTAAAAAGCAAATTCCATTGCGCCGTTTAGGAACTCCGGATGAAGTTGCTCAATGTGCACTTTTTCTTGCAGAAAATGATTATCTGACAGGTGAAGTATTAACTGTTGATGGCGGAATGACAATGTAAGGAGATGGCTAAATGACTAGAGTAGTAGTTACCGGAATGGGAGCAGTGACTCCAATTGGAAATGACGTTGCAACATTTACTCAGAATGCTTATCAAGGTAAAATTGGAATTGGAAAAATTACCAAGTTTGATGCTGCAGAAACTGGAATTACAGTCGCAGGAGAAGTAAAGAACTTTGATCCAAACGAGTTAGTGGGTAAAAAACAAGCTAAACGGATGGACTTATTTTCTCAATATGCAGTGCACACAGCTATTCAAGCAATGACTCAAGCGGGAATTAATGAACAAAATACTGCAAGTGAGGATTTAGGAGTGATTTATGGTTCTGGCATTGGTGGCTTAACAACAATTCAAAACCAAATTATTAAGATGCATGACAAAGGGCCGCAACGGGTATCACCAATGTTTGTTCCGACGGCAATTGCAAATATGGCAGCAGGCAATATTGCAATTAAGTTTCACGCGCAAAACATTTGTACTGCAATTGTGACTGCATGTGCGACTGGTACAAATTCAATTGGTGAGGCGTATCGTCAAATTAAAGAAAAGCGTGCACAAGTTATGATTTGCGGTGGGTCAGAGGCTTCAGTTAATGAAATTGGAATTGCAGGCTTTGCAGCACTGAATGCATTGTCAAAAAAGACAGACCCATCAGAAGCTTCATTGCCGTTTGATAAAAAGCGTTCAGGTTTCGTTCTTGGTGAAGGTGCAGGAACACTGGTACTTGAAAGTTTGGAACATGCTCAAAAACGTGGAGCAACGATTTTAGGTGAAATTGTCGGTTATGGCAGTAACTGTGATGCTTACCACATTACAGCTCCAGATCCAACGGGCAAACCACAGGGACGGGCAATGCAATTAGCAATTGAAGAAGCTGGAATTAAGCCAGTAGAAGTTGGTTATATCAATGCTCATGGAACCGGAACAACTGCAAACGATGCTGGTGAATCACTTGCTATTCAACAGGTATTTGGAGAAAATAGTAACGTAAAAGTCAGCAGTTCAAAATCAATGACTGGTCATTTACTTGGAGCTGCTGGAGCAATCGAAGCAATCCTAACGCTTGATGCTTTGCAAAAACAAGTGTTGCCACCGAATGTCGGCTTGACCGAACAGGATGAAAAATGCAATATTAATGTTATTACCCAAGCAACTGCAGCAGATGGGATTGAGTATGCATTAAGTAATTCATTCGGTTTTGGTGGACACAATGCGGTCTTGGTATTCAAAAGATGGAGTGAATAAAAGTGAATTTTGAAGAAATAAACAAGATTATTGATAAATTTAACAATTCTGATTTGCGGGAATTAGAAATTAATGAAAATCAATTTCAAATTCGATTAAGTAAGAATGAAACCGCCCCAGTTACGAACTCAGCGGTAACAACAAATTCAACTGTAACTTCTACTGAACAAGAAGAACCTATTCAAACAGTAAAGACAGTTGAAAATCAGATTAAGTCTCCAATGGTTGGAACCGTTTATTTACAACCTGAACCGGGTAAGGAAGCATTTGTACATGAAGGAGATAAAGTTTGCCAAGGAGATGTTGTTTGCATCATTGAAGCAATGAAAATGATGACAGAAGTAAAAAGCAATGTTGACGGAGTGATCAGCAAAGTATTGATTGAAAATGAAGATTTAGTCGAATTCGACCAACCTTTGTTTGAAGTGAAAGAAGGCTAAATTTGGAATTAGGAATTACTGAAATTCAACAGATTATTCCGCACCGTTATCCAATGTTACTGATTGATAAAGTAACTGAGTTAGTTCCTGGAAAAAAGGCAGTGGCAATTCGAAATGTTTCGGGTCATGAAGAAATTTTTAACGGTCACTTTCCTAATAATCCGGTTTTACCTGGCGTACTAATTGTGGAGTCATTGGCTCAAACTGGAGCAGTCGCTTTATTATCAATGGATGAATTTAAAGGAAAGACGGCTTATTTTGGCGGGATTAAAAGCGCTAAATTTCATCAGATGGTGCGTCCTGGCGATACGTTGCGATTAGAAGTTGAAATGACTAAGTTAAGAAATCATATCGGCAGCGGTGAAGGAATTGCATATGTTGATGATCAAAAAGTGTGCTCGGCTAAGTTAACGTTTATGATAGGAGAATAGGAAGATGTTCAAGAAAGTTTTAGTGGCAAATCGAGGAGAAATTGCTGTACGGATTATTCGTACATTAAAAGAAATGGGAATTAAAACCGTTGCAATTTATTCGCCGGCTGATCAAGATAGTCTGCATGTTCAATTAGCAGATCAAGCGGTTTGCGTTGGCGGCAATCGAGCTGCTGATTCATATTTGAATGTGAAATCAATCCTTGCAGCTGCAGTAGGTACCGGAGCTGATGCAATTCATCCAGGATTTGGCTTTTTGTCAGAAAATAGTCAATTTGCAAAGTTATGTAAGCAATGCGGAATTACTTTTATTGGCCCAGAACCAGAAACTATTGAATTGGTTGGAAATAAAGCCAATGCACGGATGCAAATGCAGCAAAGCAATGTACCAGTGATTCCAGGAAGCCGTGGATTTATTATGGATGTAGCAGATGCAATGGAGATTGCAAACCAAGTGGGCTATCCGGTAATGTTAAAGGCAGCTGCAGGTGGCGGTGGTAAAGGAATTCGTATGGTTGCTTCGGCAGCAGAAATGGAAAAGTCCTTCCAGCAAGCTCAACAAGAAGCCAAGTCTTCATTTGGTGATGATCGGATGTACTTAGAGAAGGTCATGCAGAATGTAAAACATCTTGAAGTTCAAATTTTCAGAGATCAAGCAGGACACTGTGTTTATTATCCTGAACGAGATTGTTCTGTTCAACGAAATAAACAGAAAATGATTGAAGAAAGCCCATGTTCATTACTTACACCTGCTGAACGAACAAAATTAGGCGAAATTGCAGTTAAAGCAGCTAATTCACTTGACTATGTCAATACTGGAACAATCGAATTTTTGATGGACCAAGGTCACCATTTTTATTTTATGGAAATGAATACTCGAATCCAGGTAGAACATACTGTAAGTGAAATGGTAACTGGAACAGATATCGTTGCTGCTCAAGTTAAAGTGGCAAATGGAGAAGCATTACCATTTGCACAAGAGGATTTGCAAGCTCATGGATATTCAATTGAATGTCGGTTAAATGCTGAAGATCCTGAAAACGATTTTCACCCCGCCGCAGGTAAGATTGATTATTTATACTTGCCCAGTGGAACATTAGGGGTGCGGATTGATACCGAACTTTATCCTCAAGCATCGATTTCACCATTTTATGATTCAATGGTAGCAAAAATTGTTTCCTGGGGACCAGATCGCAAGGCTGCAATTGCAAAGATGAAGCGGATTTTGAATGAATTTGTCATTCACGGAGTTAAAACAAATCTCGAATTTCACCGCGCTTTTTTGAACGATACAGTTTTCTTAAAAGATCAGGTTTCAACTGACTATTTGGAAAAGAAGTTTTTACCTAAATGGAAGAAGGAACAGTAATGCAACTTTATCAAAAACAAAATCGAATAAGTCAGCAACATGTTAAAGCCGATCAAAAAGCAGCTGACAAAGTTCCTGCAAATTTGTGGGTAAAATGTCCAAAATGTCAGCAAACCTTTGATCAAGCTGATTTAGGCCGCTATTCAACTTGCCCCAACTGTGATTATGGATTTAGAATTGGAGCACGCAAACGAATTGAATGGCTGGTCGATGATTTTTCTGAATTTAAGCTTGATTTACCTGAAACTAATCCAATTGATTTTCCAGGTTATCTAGACAAAATTGAAGAATGTAAGGAAAAAACCCAAGTAGATGAATCAGTCTTAATTGGTTCTGCTAAGATTGATGATCAACGTTTTGCATTAGGAATAATGGACCCGGGTTTTATTATGGGATCATTAGGTTCCGTTACAGGTGCTAAAATTACTTATTTATTTAATTGGGCAACAAAAAATCACTTATCAGTTGTGTTGTTTTCAGCTTCAGGTGGCGCACGGATGCAAGAAGGAATTTTCTCACTTATGCAAATGCAAAAAATTACTAATGCAGTCACAACGCATTCGAATGCAGGTTTATTCTATTTATCTGTGTTAACTGATCCGACAACTGGTGGAGTTACGGCTAGTTTTGCTAATCAAGGCGATGTAATCCTAGCAGAGCCGCATGCACTGATTGGATTTGCAGGACGGCGAGTAATTGAACAGACAATGCATCAAAAAATCGCTGATGATTTGCAATCTGCAGAAACCTTATTCAAGAATGGATTTGTTGATGCAATCGTTAAACGTCAAGCTGAAAAAGATGTCATTGCACAACTAATCCGATTAAATGAAAAGAGGCAGTCATAATGGGAAAAAATACCAAAACTGCCGCAGAAATTGTTCAAGCGGCACGTGCAAAAGATAAAATCACTGCTACAGAATTGATTGAAAATCTGTTTACAGACTTCTTTGAATTACATGGTGATCGAGCATTAGAAGATGATCCGGCAATTATTGGCGGTATTGGAATGTTCGATGGTCAACCGGTAACTGTAATTGCTACTGATAAGGGAAATACGCCGCAAGAACGAGCATTAAAACATTTTGGTTGTCCTACTCCAGCAGGTTATCGCAAAGCTCGCAGACTAATGAAGCAAGCAGAAAAATTTAGGCGTCCGGTAATCACCTTTGTAAATACTGCAGGAGCTTATCCTGGTGCTCAAGCTGAAGAAGAAGGACAAGGATATTCAATTGCTCAAAATTTAATGACGATGAGTGAATTAAAGACGCCATTGATTACAGTTATTACAGGTGAAGGCGGCAGTGGTGGTGCATTGGCTTTAGCAGGCGGTGATTCAGTCTGGATGCTTGAAAATAGTATGTATTCGGTTTTATCACCTGAAGGCTTTGCATCAATTTTATGGAAAGATAGTTCACGTGCTGATGAAGCAGCAGAAGTTCTTCAACTTTCTCCAACAAAGTTGTTAGAACAAAATGTGATTGAGGGAATTATCCCTGAAAGTCAAGACCATCAAGAAACATGTCAAGCAATTAAGAAAGTTTTGCAGAAAGAAATTGCACGATTGCAAAAAATGTCATTAGATGCTCTATGTCAAGCACGAATTGAACGATTTAGTCAATTTTAAATGTGAGGAGGAATGAGCGTGGGTTTACTCAAAGGCAAGCAAATTTTAGTAATGGGAGTTGCTAACAAGCGTTCCATTGCATGGGGATGTGCACAAGTAATGCAAAAATTGGGAGCAACCGTTATTTATACATATCAAAATGAACGAATGAAAAAAAGTGTAAGCAAGTTAGTTAAGGATGATGAATTACTGATTGAATGCGATGTCTCAGATGATCAAAATATTGAAAAAGCGTTTGATCAAGTATTACAAAAATTTGGTAAGATTGACGGAATTGTGCATGCCATTGCATTTGCAAACCGCGATGAATTGCAAGGTGAAATTATGAATACCAGTCGTGAAGGATATCAACTTGCACAGGATATCTCAGCTTATTCATTAATTGCAGTTGCTCGTTATGGGAAGAAGATTTTAAAAGATCCTGCAAGTATTGTAACTTTAACTTATATGGGATCAAGTCGGGCAATTCCAAATTATAATGTGATGGGAGTTGCAAAGGCAGCTCTTGAAGCCAATGTCCGTTATTTAGCACGTGATATGGGTAAATATGGAATCCGTGTAAATGCGATTTCAGCTGGAGCAATGAAGACCCTTGCTGTAACTGGAGTAGCGAACCATTCTGATTTATTGAAGGAATCTCAAAGAAGAACGGTTGATCAACAATCAGTTACATTAGATGAAATCGGCGGTGCTTGTGCCTTTTTAATGAGTGATTTGTCAACGGGAATTGTTGGTGACGTAATTTACGTTGATAAAGGGGTACATTTAATTTAGGAAAGACTTGCTGAAAATTCTTTTTATTATTACAATTAAATTGTAATATTTAAGAAAGCATGGGGAAAAGCTTTGAAAGATCGAAAAACACTTTTCATTATTTTTGGCGCAACAGGTGATTTAGCACAACGTAAATTATATCCGGCATTATTTAATTTATATCAAAAAGGTTTTTTAAAGGATCATTTTGCTGTAATTGGCACAGCAAGACGTCCCTGGTCAAATGAACGATTGCAAGAAGTTGTTCGCAATAGTGTAGCTGGGATGGAAAATAATGCACTTGAAATCAATCAGTTTGCAAGTCACTTCTATTATCAGGCACATAATGTGAATGATACTGAGCATTATAATACCTTAAAAAAGCTTGCTAATCAGTTGGACGAAAAGTATCAACTAGATGGCAATCGCATTTTTTATTTAGCAATGTCACCTTCTTTTTTCGGCACCATTGCCAAACATTTACGTTCACAAAAACTAGTTACTGAAAATGGTTATAATCGATTAGTTATTGAAAAACCATTTGGACATGATTTAGCTAGTGCCCAAGCTCTCAATGACGATATTGCTCAGTACTTTGATGAGAAAAATATCTTCCGCATTGATCATTATTTAGGAAAAGAAATGGCTCAAAGTATTTATGCAATTCGATTTGCTAATCCAATTTTTAGTTCTTTGTGGAATAATCGGTACATTTCTAATATCCAAATTACACTTGGCGAAGTTCTCGGTGTTGAAGAACGAGCTGGATATTATGAAAATGTAGGGGCATTACGGGATATGGTACAAAATCATATTTTACAGTTAGTTGCCTTACTAACAATGAATGCTCCGGTTTCATATAAAGATGTTGATATTGAACGTGAAAAAATTAGTGCGCTGAAATCTTTGAAAGTTTATGAACCAGATGAAGTCCGGCAAAATTTTGTTCGCGGACAATATGGAGCAGCTTCTGGTATGCCTGCATACCGTGACGAAAGTCAAGTTGATCCGCAATCAATGACCGAAACTTTTGTGGCAGGTAAAATTTTTGTAAATAATATGAATTTTGCCGGTATCCCAATTTATATTCGAACGGGTAAACGAATGGCGGTTAAAGGCACTCGAATTGACATTGTCTTTAAAGATATGCCAAATAATATTTTTTCAAATGAAAAATTAAATCCTAATATTTTAACTATTAACATTGATCCTACTCCAAGTACAAGTTTACGGTTGAATGAAAAAGAAGTTAGTGAAGAAAATTATCCAGTAAGTAGTGTTAAGTTGAATTTTAAACATAGTTCAGCTTTGAAAGCTAAGACACCTGAAGCATATGAAAAATTACTTTTGGACGTCATCAAGGGCGATTCTACAAACTTCGTTCATTGGGAAGAAGTGCGTTATTCATGGAGATTTGTGGATGCAATTCGAAAAGCATGGGATGAGATGGATGAGAATCCAGCAATTTTCCCTAATTATGATTGTGGCTCAATGGGACCGCGTGAAGCTGATGAATTGCTGATACATGATGGAAATTATTGGGAATTTAATCCATTAAGATAATTCAAGACGTTAGTTGATAATTTTGCATCGAACATGCATTCGTTGTAAAATAAAAATCGACTAACGTTTTTTTATTAAAGGGTGGTGGTAACGATTCAACGGAAAATAATTCATGTTGATATGGATGCATTTTATGCTTCAGTTGAAATGCGCGATCATCCGGAACTTAGGACGGTACCGCTAGTGATTTCTCGAAATCCGCAGCATACAAATGGCCGGGGAGTAGTTGCCACTGCAAATTATCTAGCACGATCATATGGTATTCATTCTGCAATGAGTGCGCAAGAGGCATTGAAACTTTGCCCAGATGCGTATTTTAAGCGCCCAGATTTTCCTAAATATAAAAAAGTTTCACACCAGATTCATGAAATTTTTCATGAATATACTGATAAGATTGAACCAGTTGCATTTGATGAAGCATATTTGGATGTTACAGAAAATAAAAAAGCAATTGATTCTCCAGTACAGCTTGCTCATCAAATTCAGCAAGAAATTTATGATAAGTTGCATTTAACTTGTTCAACCGGAGTTTCATATAATAAATTTTTGGCTAAATTAGCCTCTGATTATCGTAAACCAGTGGGGATGACGATTGTTTATCCAGAAGATGTATTAGATTTTTTGTTTCCGATGCCAATAGAGAAGTTTCGTGGAGTTGGAAAGAAAACGGCTCCACGGATGCGAGAATTAGGAATTAATACTGGTAAAGACCTTTATCAATGGAAAGAAATTGATTTAATTGCTCAATTTGGGAAAATGGGGCATATCTTATACCAGCGAGTACGGGGAATCGATGAACGCCCAGTTGAGTGGCAACGACAACGCAAATCGATTGGGAGTGAGCGCACATTTGATCAGCCGCTTAAATCGAATGAACAAGTGGATGAACAACTGCAGTTAACTGCACAGAGATTGGTAGCAGAATTAAAACATCAACAAAAACATGGAAAAACGCTAGTAATCAAGGTGCGAAATAGCAGTTTTGAAACGGTTACCAAACGATTGACATTTGATGATTATCTAACTAACCAAGTAGATACTTTTGAATTTTATGGCCGACAACTTTTTGATGAAATTCAAACGGATGAAATTGATGTACGATTACTAGGATTGACAGTAACTAATTTAAATCCGCTTGATTTTGAAAATATTAGTTTAGAACTTTGAAAAAAAGGAGGGTTATTTGTATACTTAAACATAGAAGTTTACGAATTTGAAAGGAGTTTTATGATGTCAATTCAAACTGAAATTATTGAGCAAATTAAGAAGTATGATAAGATTATTATTCACCGACACGAAAACCCAGATCCAGATGCAGTTGGATCACAAGGAGGATTAGCTGAAATTATTCGGAATACTTTTCCAACTAAGCAAGTTTATCAAGTTGGTGAAACTAATGCTAGTTTAGAATGGATTACAACCGAAGATCAAATTGCCGATGATGTTTATCAAGATGCATTGGTAATCGTGATTGATACTGCTAATACACCGCGGATTGATGATCAGCGTTATGATCAAGGAGCTGCTTTGATCAAGATTGACCACCATCCTAATGATGACCAATATGGAAATCTTTGCTGGGTAAATACAGCAGCTTCAAGTTCCTCTGAAATGGTTGTCGATTTAGTAAATGCTTCAAATGGAGAATTGACTCTAAATAAAAAGGCAGCAGCAATGTTATATGCCGGTATTATTGGTGATACAGGAAGATTCATGTTTAATAACACTAGTGCACATACATTGCGGATTACTGCTCAATTATTTGAATACGGCATTGATGCTCCATGGATGAATCGTAAATTAGATGAAATTACTCCCGGAATTGCTAAATTATCAGCATATGTATGGGAAAATATGAAAATTACACCGCACAATGCAGCTTACATTGTCTTGAAACATGATCTAATTAAGAAATTTGATTTAGGTGCTGCGGGAACCGCTCCAATAGTTTCTGTTTTAGGCAAGATTGACTCAGTTGTGTGCTGGACATTATTTGTTGAAGAGGAAGATGGTACATATCGTTTGAATCTGCGGTCAAAAGGTCCAGTAATCAACGGTTTAGCTAAAGAATATGGCGGTGGCGGACATCCACTTGCAAGCGGTGCTAAAATGGATACCTTAACAGATGAACAATTAAAAGAATACGTTGCTAAATTAGACCAAATTGCAGCAACATATACAGGAGAAGAAAATGACTAACACATTTAAAGACTTTAATTTTAAGCCTTTTATTAATCAAGCTTTGGAAAAACTCAATTTTAAGAATCCAACTCCCGTGCAAGCAAAGTTGATTCCATTAATTTTGAAGGGCAAAAGTGTTGTGGGACAATCGCAAACAGGAAGTGGAAAAACTCATACTTTTTTATTGCCGATTTTGCAACAAATTGATGCCTATGGCCCAGTACAAGCATTAATTACAACTCCTAGTCGAGAATTAGCATATCAAATTTATGATGCGGCTAAACAATTAGTGAAGGAATCACCAGAACCAATTAGTGTGCAAAATTATGTTGGCGGAACTGATAAGCAACGGCAAATTGAAAAGCTGACACATCATCAACCTCAAATTGTAATTGGGACCCCTGGAAGAATTTTAGATTTGATTAAGTCACAAGCATTGGATGTCCATCATGTTAAGCAATTTGTAGTAGATGAAGCCGATATGACTTTAGATATGGGCTTTTTGGATGATACTGATGCAATTGCTTCATCTTTGCCTTCAGATTTACAGATGATGGTCTTTTCTGCAACAATTCCAGAAAAGTTACAACCATTTTTGCATAAATATATGGAAAATCCTGTTGTAGAAGAAATCAAAAATCAAACAATCATTAGCGATACAATTGATAATTGGTTGATTTCAACGAAAGGACGCGACCGAAATCAGTTAATTTATCAATTATTGACAATGGGTGAGCCATATCTTGCATTGGTATTTACAAATACTAAAGAACGTGCAGACGAATTAACCAATTATTTACGGAATAATGGCTTGAAGGTAGCTAAGATTCATGGCGGATTGCAACCACGTGAACGTAAGCGCATTATGAAATCAATAGCAAATTTAGATTATCAATATGTAGTTGCTACGGATTTGGCAGCGCGTGGAATTGATATTCAAGGAGTTTCACATGTCATTAACGATGATTTGCCAACGGATTTGGAATTTTTTGTTCACCGTGTAGGACGGACAGGACGTAACGGAATGAGCGGAATCGCGATTACGTTATATGCACCAAATAAAGAACGAAAAATTGAAGAATTAGAAGAAATGGGGATTCAATTTAAGCCAAAAGCAATTTGTAATGATGAAATTGTTGATTCATACGACCGTAACCGGCGAAAGAAACGGCGCAAGGTTAAGGAAAAAATGGATCCTCAACTCCAGGGAATGGTTAACAAGCAAAAGAAAAAACATAAACCTGGATATAAAAAGAAGATTCAACGTGCAATTAAACGTGATCAACAACAAAAACGACGGATTGCTCAGCGTCAAGCACGAAGAAAAGCAAAGAAAGCACGGAAATCATAACTATTTGATGTCTTTTGCAATATTCAAAATAATAAATTCAATTGACATTTAAAGTTTTTTTGCATATACTTTGTTTGAGTTAGGATATATTGCTATTGGAAAATTCACAGAGAGAGTCTGGCTGGTGGAAAGACTTATTTAGAAGATAGGAATGCTCCCTAAATGATGGAATTAGAATTTAATAACATTAAAAGTGGTTACGAGAGTATCGTTGCAAGTAAGGTGGTACCGCGCATTTGCGTCCTTACGAGCAATGGTACTTTTTTGTATAAAAGAAAGGGTTATTATGAAAGAATTATCAAGTGCGCAAGTGCGTCAAATGTATTTAGATTTCTTTAAAACAAAGGGACATGATGTTTTGAAGAGTGCTCCATTAATCCCACAAGATGATCCAACTTTATTGTGGATTAACTCTGGAGTTGCAACAATGAAGAAGTATTTTGATGGTACGGTCGTACCTAAGAATCACCGGTTGACTAGTTCTCAAAAATCAATTCGGACAAACGATATTGAAAATGTTGGTCATACCGCGCGCCATCATACGTTATTTGAAATGTTGGGTAATTTCTCTGTCGGTGACTATTTCCGTAAAGAAGCAATTACTTGGGCATGGGAACTATTGACTAGCAAAGAATGGTTTGCAATGGATCCAGCTAAACTTTACATTACAGTTTATCCCAAAGACAAGGATTCAAAACAAGTTTGGGAATCAGTAGGTGTTCCTGCAGACCATATCTATGAAGTTGAAGATAACTTTTGGGATATCGGTGAAGGTCCATGTGGTCCAGATTCTGAAATCTTTTACGATCGCGGTCAAGAATTTAATAATGTTGCTGAAGATGATCCTGAAAACTATCCTGGCGGTGAAAATGAACGTTACTTGGAAATTTGGAACATTGTGTTCTCTGAATTTAATCATAAACCAGATGGCACTTATGAACCTCTTCCACATAAAAATATTGATACGGGAATGGGCTTAGAACGGGTTGTTTCCGTTTTCCAACATGCAAAGACAAACTTTGAAACCGACTTATTTATGCCAATTATTGACGCAACTGCTGAAATGTCAGCGGGTAACCAATATGGCGAAAATGCCGAACATGACGTTTCATTTAAAGTAATTGCAGATCATGTAAGAGCAATTACTTTTGCTATTGGTGATGGTGCTTTGCCTTCAAATGAAGGTCGTGGATATGTAATTCGGCGCTTAATTCGGCGTGCTGAACTTCATGGGCAAAAATTAGGAATTGATGGATCATTTTTATATAAATTAGTTCCAGTAGTTGGCGAAATCATGAAATCTGCATATCCAGAAGTCTTAGAACAAGCTGAATTTATTCAAAAGGTAATCAAGATGGAAGAAGAACGCTTCAACAATACATTGAAGGATGGAATGCAACTATTGGATCAAGTGATTGCCAAAGCTAAAGAAAATCATCAAGATCAAATTGATGGTAAGATAGCCTTTAAGTTATATGATACTTATGGTTTTCCGTTAGAATTAACTGTTGAATATGCTCAAGATGCTGGATTGAATGTTAACCAAGCAGAATTTGATGCTGAAATGGATGCTCAGAAGAATCGGGCACGTAATGCACGCTCAGATGAAAAATCAATGGGTGTTCAAAACGGTTTGTTAACTGATATTAAAACAGAAAGTGAGTATGTTGGTTACCAACAATTAACAGCTGAAGGTGAATTAAAAGATATTATTGCTGGAAATGAATTGGTTGATGAAGCAGATGTCGATCAAGAAGTGAGAATGATTTTTGATGTAACACCATTCTATGCTGAAATGGGTGGCCAAGTTGCCGATCAAGGCAAGATTAAAGATGTAAATGGCGATGTGGTTGGCCAAGTAATTGATGTGCAACATGCGCCAAATGGACAAAATATGCATACTGTAAAGGTAATGCAAAAAATGTTCAAAAATCAAAAGTATACTTTGGAAGTTAACCAAAAACGACATGATAAATTACGTAAAAATCATACTGCTACGCACTTGTTAGATCAAGCATTGCGGGATGTTTTAGGCGAGCATACACATCAAGCCGGCTCATTAGTTGAACCAACTTACTTGCGGTTTGACTTTACTAACTTAGGTTCAGTTACAAAAGAAGATTTGACAAAGGTTGAACAAATTGTAAATCAGAAGATTTGGGATGAATTGCCAGTTGAAACTGTGGAAACTGATATTGAATCTGCTAAGAAGATGGGTGCGATTGCATTATTTAGTGAAAAATATGGTGATGTAGTGCGTGTAGTTAAAATTGGCGATTATTCAATGGAATTCTGCGGTGGAAACCATGCGGATAATACAAGTGAATTAGGCTTGTTCAAAATTGTTTCTGAATCAGGCGTTGGTGCCGGAGTACGTCGAATTGAAGCAGTAACTTCAAAAGAAGCATATGAATTCTTACAACAACGTAATGACTTGTTAATGAAAGCAGCTGATAAATTGAAAGTTGCGCAAGTAAAAGATTTACCAGCCAAAGTTGATCAAACTTTAGCACAAGTTAAGGAATTAGAACAACAGAAGCAAGCATTAGAAGACAAATTTGCTAGTCAACAAGCAAACGATGTTTTTAGTAATGTTCAAGAAATTAATGGGAAGACATTAATCGCAGCTCAGGTCAATGTTTCAGGAATGAATCAATTACGCCAATTAGCTGACCAATGGAAAGCTAAAAACTTATCAGATGTATTAGTTTTAGGAACTGCAACTGATGATGGCAAGGTTAACTTGATTGCAGCAATGAGTGATCAAGCAATGGCAGATGGATTAAAAGCAGGTGATTTAATCAAGGCAATTGCTCCACTTGTTGGCGGCGGCGGTGGCGGTCGTCCTAACTTAGCTCAAGCTGGTGGTAAGAACCCAGCTGGATTACAAGATGCTTTGAAGAAAGCAGCTGAATGGTTAAATTAATAATTATTAGTTAAAATGAGTAGCAAGGAGACTGTGGCGAAATGTCCAGTCTCCTTGTTAATTGTATTTGTTTAATTACACTAATTTTAGTAAAATAAAGTTGAAGACTAATTGGGAGGTGTAGTTATGAGTTCAGATAAAACAGTCTTCTTTGACTACAATCAAGAAGAACGGAAAGAAATTCATGAAACCCTGCAGACAGTATATAATGCGCTAGAAGAAAAAGGTTATAATCCAATTAATCAAATTGTGGGTTACCTACTTTCAGGTGATCCAGCATACATTCCAAGGGCCGATAATGCACGGAATTTAATTCGTAAGTATGAACGTGATGAAATCATTGAAGAATTAGTACGCTCATACCTAAAGAGAGAGGATATGAACATTAATTGGCACGAATAATGGGATTGGATGTTGGTTCAAAAACAGTCGGTGTAGCAGTTAGCGACCAACTTGGATGGACTGCACAAGGCGTAGAAATTGTGCGTATTAATGAAGATGAAGAAGTTTTTGGGTTGGAACGCGTGGTCGAATTAGCGAAGCAAAATGACGTGGTCGGTTTTGTGATTGGCTTGCCTAAGAATATGAATAATACTTCCGGACCACGGGTGGATGCAGCCAAACATTATGGTGAAATGCTGCAAACTCAAATTGATTTACCAATTGATTTTCAAGATGAACGGTTAACTACGGTTGAAGCCCAACGAATGCTGATTGAAGAAGCAGATGCGTCTCGTAAAAAACGTTATCAAGTTATTGATAAATTAGCAGCGACATTGATTTTACAAAATTATTTGGATCGCAAAGGCAAATTAGTAAATTTACTTTAGAATCGAGGAATAAAATGTCAAAAAAAGAACAAAATCAAAATGATAATTTAATTACTTTGGTTGATGATCAAGGAAATGAAAGTTTATATGAAATTTTATTCACATTTGAATCAGAAGATTATGGTAAGTCTTACATCTTATTGATTCCGGCGGGTTCTGAACCAGAAGAGCAAGTTGATGTATTGGCATTCTCATTTAATCCAAATGAAGATGGTGATGCAACTGATGCAGAATTGTATGACATCGAAAGTGATGAAGAATGGGACATGGTTGAAGGAGTATTAGATACTTTCTTAAACGATGAAAATATGCAATAAGATAATTGATTTGATTGGAATGTAGAGGTTGTGACAAAACTTGTCCAGCCTCTTATTTGATTTTCAATAGAATGTAAAATGCTCGTTCTTAGATTGAATTATGGTAAAATTAATGTGATTGAGTTTGAAAGGATGAACGCGGGTGTCAGAAAATAAGAGAAGATTTAAGGTAGAAATTGATGGCGAACAATTTACAATTATTGGGAAAAGCACACCAGAACATATGGATGCTGTTATGGGAGTCGCAAACCATGAATTAGCAACAATTAAGAAAATGATGCCTTCCTTATCTGAGAAAAAGGCTGCATTATTGTTAGCAATCAATGCGGTGTCAGATCAATTGGAAAAACAGGAAGAATTAGACCGATTAAAACAATCAATGGATAAATAATGCAGGTGAATCAAATTGATTACAATTATCATTTTACTATTGCTAATTTTAGCATTTCGTTTTGGGTATAAGCGGGGATTGTTAATGACATTATTGAGTGTTGCTGGCTATGTGATTGTTTTCTTATTGGCAGTCTTTATTGCTAAACCAATGGGACAAGCATTAGCGGCAAGTTTACCGCAGTTGGCTAAGAATGCTGGCTTTTCAACAATGTTTTATCAAGTATTAGCATTTTGGATTGTTGCAATTGTGGGCAGCATTATTTACCGGTTTATTGCGCGAACCGTTAATGGAATTACTAAGTTACCGCTCATTTCTCAAATCAATTCGCTTGCAGGTGCGGCATTATCAACTTTATTAATGTATGTGGTAATCTTTTTTGGATTGTTATTAATGTCTAGCTGGCCAAGTCAAAATGTACGGACAACTGTGCAGCAATCAAATACTGCACAGTGGATTTTAACTAAAACACCAGGCTTTTCAAAAGATATTTTTAATAATGTGGAAAATTTTTAATGAAAGGAGGAAATTAAATGAATTCGAAGATATTACAAACTCTTGAATATGATAAAATTCGGCAAAAAATTGCGGAATACACTGTTACAGATAATGGTAAGAAACTAGCTGCTCAAATGCAGCCATTAACTGAAATCGATGAAATTGAAAAATTATTGGCAGAAACTCAAGATGGTGCAGATGCTTTACGACTTAAAGGTGGAATTCCAATGCCGCTTTTAACTGATATTAAACCGCAGTTAAAACGATTAGAAATTGATGCTACTTTAAATGGTAAGGAACTAGCAACTATTGCGAAAGTCTTACGTGCAACCAATGTTGTAAAAGCCTTTTTCAGAGATTTAGCGGATGATGAAGTTGAATTACCACAGTTAAATCAACTTAATGGACAGTTAGAAACTTTACCAGAAATTGCAAAAAAGTTGCTGACTGCAATTGAAAGTGATGGAAACGTAACGGATGATGCTTCTAGTTTATTGAGAAGTTTACGACGGCAAATTGAAGCTACTGAAGGACAAATTCGGGATAAATTATCTACAATTACTCATGGAAGCAAAGCAAAGTACTTAAGTGATTCATTGGTTACTATTCGGAATGAACGGTATGTAATTCCGGTAAAAGCAGAAAATAAAAACCAATTTGGCGGAGTCGTTCATGATCAAAGTTCATCAGGTCAAACATTGTTTGTGGAACCTCAAACAATTGTGGATTTGAATAATCGCTTGAAACAGCAGCAATTAGCTGAAAAAGAAGAAGTTCGGCGGATTTTAAAGGAACTGTCAGCAATGATTGCCCCATATACTAGTGAATTAGCTCAAAATGCTTGGATTTTAGGTCAAATGGATTTCATTAATGCAAAGGCGCGTTATGCTAAAGAAATTCATGCGGCTCGTCCAATCATTGACACAGATAATCATTTGTATTTACGTAAAGCTTGGCATCCGCTATTAAATCCGAAAACAGTTGTTAAAAATGATATTTCATTGGGTGAAGATTACCAAGCAATTGTAATTACAGGTCCTAATACAGGTGGTAAAACTATTACTTTGAAGACTTTAGGATTAATTCAATTAATGGGACAGTCTGGCTTATTCATTCCTGCAGATGAAGAGAGTCGGATTGGCGTATTTGATGAAATTTTTGCAGATATCGGTGATGAACAATCTATTGAACAAAGTTTAAGTACATTTTCATCACATATGACCAATATTGTTGAAATTCTAAAGCAGATTACTGCAAAATCATTGGTTCTCTTTGATGAGTTAGGAGCAGGAACTGATCCACAAGAAGGAGCAGCTTTGGCAATTTCGATTTTAGATGCAGTGGGTGCTATTGGTAGTTATGTAGTAGCTACAACTCATTATCCTGAATTGAAGGCTTATGGATATGAACGGCCACAGACAATTAATGCATCAATGGAATTTGATAGTGAAACTTTGCAGCCAACTTACCATTTGTTAATTGGCATTCCAGGTAGAAGTAATGCATTTGATATTTCTAAACGGCTGGGATTGCCAAATGAAATTGTAAATGCAGCTCGGCATTTTGTAAATCAGGACAGTCAAGATTTGAATGAGATGATTGCTGATTTAGTTCGCAAACGCCATGATGCAGAAGAAAAACAAGCTTTGTTTAATCACAATTTACATGAAGCAGAACAGTTACATCATGATTTGCAAATTGGATTTGAAAAATTTGAGAATCAAAAAGACCATCTGCTGAATCAGGCTAAACAAAAAGCAAATCAAATTGTGAATGAAGCCCAAATAAAGGCAGATCAGATTATTGCAGAACTGCGTAAAATGCGGATGAATGGTGCAAATGTGAAGGAAAATAAGCTGATTGATGCTAAAACTCAATTAAATCGGCTTGAAAAACCAATTAATTTACAACAAAACAAGATTTTACGCAAAGCTAAGGTGCAGAAAGAATTACATGAAAATGATGATGTATTGGTTAAATCATATGGTCAACGCGGAGTTTTACTGCGTAAAGCGGATAAAAATCATTGGGAAGTTCAATTAGGAATTTTGAAAATGAAAATTCCAACTGATGATTTAGAAAAAATCAAGATTAAAGATCAACCTGAACAAGCATCAACAGTAAGTGTGAAACGCAGTGTTTCCTCAGGATTATCTACAACATTAGATTTACGCGGTCAAACAAAAGAAGAAGCCTTGATGAGTGTGGATCGGTATATTGATTCTGCATTATTAGCGGGCTATCCATCTGTAACCATTATTCATGGAAAAGGCACGGGCGCCTTACAAGCAGCAATCAAACAATATTTAAAAAATAATCAATCAGTCAAAAGTTTTAACTATGCATCTCCAAATGCAGGCGGCGACGGAGCAACGATTGTTAATTTTAAATAAATAATGCTTTATTTTGTACTTTTACGTAAATTTGGCGTAACTTTATATGTAGAATGTTAAAAGGAAGAGGTAAAGTAGAATGTTAGATGTTACATTACTTGGAACTGGCGGTAGTATCCCATTGCCAGATCGTTACTTATCATCTGCAATTATTGAATACAAAGGGCGAAAAATCTTGATGGATGCTGGTGAAGGAACAGGCGTATCAATGCGTGCTGTTCGAAGCGGATTTAAGTCTTTAGATGTGATTTGTATTACTCACTTGCATGGTGATCACGTAATCGGTTTGCAAGGAATTTTGGGAACAACAAGTAACACTGGCAGAACGGAACCAATTACTATCATTGGACCCAAAGGAATTAAAGATGTTATGAAGGGTTTTCGGGTAATTATGCCATGGTTGAATTATGACATTAACATTATTGAAGATCCAGAACCTAATAAACCAATTGTGATTAACAATAAATGGATTCATGGTGAATTATCAATTACTCCATTGCCAGTTAAGCACACACGACCAAATTTCGCTTACCGGGTTGATTTGAAGCGGAATCCAAAATTTGATCCGCAAAAAGCTAAGCAAAATAACGTGCCACAACGTATTTGGGGCGATTTGCAACGGAAAGGCGAACCAATTGAATATGAAGGTCAAACTTATACACCAGAAATGGTCTTGGGAGATGCACGAAAAGGAATGCGTGTCAGTTGGGTAACTGATACACGACCAACTCCTGAAATTCCAGGATTTATTGAAGGCTCAGACTTATTATTGAGTTGTGCAAATTTTGGTTCAAATGATGATGAAGAAAAAGCTAAAAATAAGATGCACATGACATTTGCTGAGGCAGCAACTCAAGCCAAGAAAGGTCATGTAAAGGAAATGGTTTTGACGCACTTTTCACAAGCAATGCGTGATCCAGAAAAATATTTAAAGAATGCTACAGATATTTTTCCTAATACAATTATCGGAAAAGATCATATGCACTTTACATTGAACTTTGATCAAAACTTTGCTGAACCAACAATGATTGAAGAACATAAAGAAGAAAAATAAAATTATATTTCAAAACGCTGATAGAGAAAAGTTCTCTGTTGGTGTTTTTTTTGTATATTTTTTAAAAGTTTATTAATTTATGGTGCTTTTTAGGTGTATATAATTAATTATTGCTATTATTTTTTAGTAAAGAGGTCTAAGAAATTCAATTCTTGTTAATTTGGGATACAAAGATGTGGGGGCATATCAATTATAATTATCTGGATTAATTTCAAAGTATTATGATGAGAAAACTTTTTCTGCATCAATTTTTTATACCAAAATCTTGGTAAATTTCATTTTTTACATACTAATATATTGCGAAGGAGTGTTAGGATGCATATTTTTGAACAAGGTACTGTCAAAATCAAAGAGGCATTGATTGATTTTTATAAAGGAATATTTAATTTTTTAGGTGTGACTACTCGAAGAGGTTTTGGCTGGGGAATTCTTATCGGTTTCTTATGTTTATTTCCGTTTTTTTATCTGTTGATTGCTTTGAGTAGTAAATTTCAAGAATTTTCAGTTATATGTTTGATAATTATTGCGGTGATTTTCACATTGGCATGTTATGCAGCATCATTCCGAAGATTGCGCGATATTGGATTCAAAGCACGTACGGTTTTGATAATTAAGATTTTACAATTAATTTTATTATTTGTTCCAGTTCTTGATTTTGTATCTATGCTTTCAATTATTGCAATGATATGCATTACTATTTTTGTGCCAAGTGGCGAATTTAAAATTCAAAATGAAAATAAATTTCTAGAATTTTGGATGGTAAAGAAAGGAGAACTTCAATAATGCAGTCAAGATTAGCAATAAAGAACCGCAGTAAAGACTTGTTAAGAGGAAATTGGAGCAAAGCTGTCGTATTGATTTTAACCGGTTCGATTATATCAATTGCTGAATTAGCAATTTCGTCGTTAATGGTTAAAAAGGTTGAGAATTATATTTGGATATTTATTTTATTGCTATTGTTTTTGCCAGTATCAATGATGATGGATGCTGGTGTCAAATTTGTCTTTTTAGATTGGGTTCGCAAAGGAAAATTATCAGAGCATTGGTTTAAACAAGTTTGGCAAGTCTTTTATGATCACCGGCTTGCAGGAAAAGTTATTCGTGTGGGTTATGCTTCAATAATTTTTAAGATTTTATGGGGATTGATTTTTGCAGTTCCTGGTATCATTAAGCGATTCGAATATTCACAAGCATTGTATATTATGAAAGATCATTATGACAATAATGAAGAGGTTACCGCTCGTCATTGCTTGAAAGAAAGTTCTTTTTTGATGGATGGATACAAGGAGGATTTCTTCATCTTTGAGTTAAGTTATATCGGATGGAGTTTCTTAGGAATCCTTCCATGGAAGATAGGTTTATTGTGGGTAAATTCGTACGAAAATATGGGTTTAATGATTTTCTATGATGATTTAAGAAAAGAACGTTCACTGAAACAAAATATAGAATTTTTCCCAGATGGAACATCAATCCAAGACGAAGTTACGCCTAATAATACAGCATTGACTTATGCAAATGTAATTGCATTGTGTTTTTCTTTCTTAGTAATATTAATTACGATTTTATAGTATAAATAAACGAGGGTGTGAAAAAACACCAAAAACAGGCATGTTGTAAGGAAAAAACGAACGAATTACGTAGTATTGATTCGGAGTTTTTTCCTTACAACATGCCTGTTTGTTTTGGAACCGGTTATGCGAATATAGTAAAAGAGGCTGGACTTATGTCACAACCTCGCTTTTTGAATTACTTTTCTTTTTCATCTTTAAAATCAATTTCTTCAGCTGTTACTTGTTGAGCTTCACGTTGTAATTTATCAAACTCAATCATTGAAAATGGTTCGGTTTCCGGTTTTTCAGCAATTACAGGTGCGTGATTATCAACATGGACATTAATCGTAATGATGCCATCTTTTTCATCGATTTTGTCAATTTTAGCCTCAGTCACGAGATTATCAATTAACTGATATGTTTCGGCAATGAAACCGGCTTCTAATTTAAAATCAGGCTTCTCAGTCACTTTTAACCGCATTTTAACTGGATCGCCACTTAATTCATAAACATTTAGATCTTTTTTTGATTTGATTAATTTCAATTGGCCCCAACCAGCATATTGGAAAAATAAACGTAAATCATTTTTGCTTGCGAGAATTAATTTGCGGGCAAGTAATTTTCCTGACCAATACATGATGTCTTCGTTATTTCCAACTAGTGAAGGAATTAATATGTCTCGAAGTAATTCGCTGCCAAGGGTAGTTCCTGATTTATTGGTTAAAACGTGATTATAAAAGTCTGCTTTCATTTTACGTCTCCTCTAAAATATCGCTAAATATAATTATAACGTTAAAAAAGCTAAAATTTCTATTGTTTTTATAAAAAATTACAAGATGTATCGAATATATATTACGAGAAAAAATTCAAGATGGCAGTATCAAGAAGTAAAAAACATGGAAAAGTAAGGAAAATCTTTGGAGATATTTAGTTGTTTTATTGATATTATGCAACTTAGCATTAATTTTTAATGAACAAATCAATTGCTGTTAATTATATTTCAATGATCGCATTGAATAAGCTGATTAGTAGTTCAAAATTCAAACAAGGACAATTCAACTAATCTGGGTAAAATTTAAAAACTTTATAAATAAGTATTATTAAAAATTAAATTCCTAGTATCAGCGGTTGATTTTTGCTAAGATGATAAGCATAGGTTATTAAAAAATAGATAATGATTAATATTATTAATGAGTAAGATTGAATTGAGAGGATTAAATTTGAAAAAAAGAAATTATTTTTTATGTTCATTAACATTGACAGGAATGCTTCTGGCGGGAAATTTGGTTCCAGCTGTGAATGCAACTACAGTTACGATTAACAATCAAGAAGTTCAAGCATCTGGAAATTTGCTCCAGGAGCAATTAAATCAGGCGCGGACTAATTTAGAAACTGCGCAAACCAAAGTGAATACAGCGCAAAGTCAATTAAATACGATTAATCAACAAATTCAAACCAATAGCAATAAGTGGCAAGCATTGGATAAACAACTTGAAGAACTTGATAATAAATTAGCAAGTTTGAATAGTAATACAAACAGTGCTAATAATGGAACAAACGATCCCCGAGATGAAGTTGCTAAACAAATTCAACAAGTTCAAGTTGAATTAAAAAATGTCCAAGCACAACATATAACGCTAGTTCAACAGCAACAAACTGCCAAGACAAACTTAAACACTACTCAACAACAATTAGCAACTGCCCAAAAAGCTTATGATCAAGCTCAACAAAAATTTGATGCTGCTCAAGCAAGCAGTGCAACCTCTTTAAGCAGCAGTTTAAATGGAAGTTCAGAGAGTGTAAGTAGCAGCAGTCTTAGCACGACGCAGATTTCAAGCAGTTCGGCAAATCTCAGCAGTGCAAATTCGAGTTCAACGGGATCAAGTTCAAAGGTATCAAGCGGTCAGGTTTCAATGAGTTCAAGTGTTTCAAGTGCCTCAAATTCAAGTCTGACGCCGCAAGAACAGTTGAAGGATGCTCAGCAAAAACTTGCAGCCACTCAAAAAGCCTTGCAATCAGCGCAAATGAATTATGATAATGCAACGCAGAAAGCGCGCAGTTTGAGTCAACAATGGTATGATTTAGATAATCAGGCCATTCAATTGGAAGACCAATATCAGCAACTAGCAGATAAGAATACAGCAGATGCTAAGCAATTGTATCAAGAAATTGTTAATTTACAGGTACAGATTTCAAATACTTACCAGCAATATATTGCTGCAGTTAAAGAGCAACAAAATGCGAAAACAGCTCTCGATAATGCCAAGAATGCAGTTACAAATGCTCAACAAGCAGTTGATAAAGCACAGGCAGCATTGAATGGAACAAGCGCCTCAAGCTCAAACAAAACTTCATCATTAAGTAAAAGCAGTACAAAATTATCAAGCAGCAGTAAAAAGAGTTCAGAAGTTGAAAACTCATCAAGTAAGGCTTCAAGCAGTAAGCAATCAAGTTCTTCAAGTGATGTAAGTAATCAATCGAAGTCATCAAGCAGTAGTGAAAAGAGTTCAAAAGTTGAAAATTCATCAAGTAAGACTTCAAGTAGTAAACAATTAAGTTTTTCAAGTGATGTAAGCAGTCAATCGAAGTTATCAAGTAGTAATAAAAAGAGTTCGGAAACTGAGAATTCATCGAGTAAAACTTTAAACACTTCAAAGAATGAATTGAAATCATCAAGCAGTAGTAAGAGTTCAAGAATTGAAGGCTCATCAAACGAAAATTCTACAGATAGCAAGCGGAGTTCAAACATCAAGAATTCATCAGATAAAGCTGCAACTACAAAGGATGAAACAAGCAGTCAATTAAAAGCAAATGGCGATAAAAAGAGTTTATTGCAAGATCCGGCAGATTCAGAAATTAAAGATTCGGGTTTCAAACCAACCTCATTAGACACTGAATCAAATAATTCAAAGAAAATTGCTGACTCAGACAAAAATTATTCAGAAAAAACGACAAATCCTGTTAAAAATGAGAATTCAGCAGCTAAGAATCAAAATAATTCAGCAAGTCAAGCAAAGCAGTCAGATGTTTCGAAGCCGAATGCTGATAATCAAAAATTGCCAGTAACAGGTGAACAACGCGGAATCTTAACAGCAATTGGAGCTGCAATCTTAGTTGGTTTGGGAGCAATAATCCCCTTTAGAAAAAAGAATGATAAATAATGAACAGTAAAAGGTCGGGATTCCCCGGCTTTTTATATAGTGA
>DXFP01000046.1 GCA_019114385.1 Candidatus Ligilactobacillus excrementigallinarum
GTGAGCATCATTATATGCAATTGGAGTTCCATCATTGACAACATCCGCCTCTACTCCATATAAAATCTTCACATTATTTTTCTTTCCAGCTGTGTGTGCCTCAGGAAAGGCTTGCAATCCTCCATGATCTGTTACTGCAATAGCCTTATGCCCCCATTTCGCTGCTTGGGCTACGTAGTCTGAAATACTATTTGTAGCATCCATTTGACTCATATTTGTGTGTAAATGAAATTCAATACGCTTTTCGTCTGCGGTATCCTTTCGCTCTTCATGTGTAATTTCCATAATGTCATACGCCGTAATTGTTAAATCACGCATAAAACTATCTTCTTGAACACTACCGCGCACTTTGATCCATTTTCCAGTTTTCAATGCATCAAATGCTGCCTCATCTTTTTCATCACGAGAAAACTTCTTAATTACAAACGAAGAACTGTAATCAGTAACTTTTAAAATTAATAATTTTCTTTCTGAACGTAATTGTCGAATTTCACGATCAAAAATATAACCTTGAACAACTACAGAACGTTCTTCTTCATTGATATCAACCATTTGCCGAACTGGAAGATCATCTGCAATCTTTCTGCCAAGCATCACAGGACCATCAATTTCAACTTGTTTTTTTTCTTTTGCTTTCTTCTTTGAGCCTTGTTTTTGAATTGCAGCCATTGCTTTTTGGGCTAATTCCGCATCTGAACGTGCTTTACGCTCTTTAAATTCATCAATTTCAGCCTGTGATTTTGAATCATCAATGACTGTTGAAAAAGTCATTTTAGGAAATCCAACATTGTGATATTCCTCTTCAATTGGACCTAAAGCTTGATTAGTCAAGAAATTCTTAACGATTTCATTTTCTGCAATAATCACTGGCCGCTGATCACGCATAAACGGAACTTTTCCACTAAATAGTTCACTTGTCATCGGCGAATGAATTTCACTGTGTGAGACAACCCAATGCCAATACTCAGATAAATTCTTATCTGTAACTTGAGGATGTTCAGTTTCAATCACCAAACGCGTTTCTGCAATTGATTTAAATGCAGCGGCAATATGATTTGCTAAATCAGCATATTCATTGAATGGCAAGATGTCATTTACTTTTAAATGAAAATCCCAACGATGAGACTTCACATGTACTTTGACACTTTCAATCGCAGCATTTTTAAATGCCGACTTTGTCTGTTCATCAGGATGCCAATCAACTTGTTCAAGTAATTTTTGAAATAATTCTTCTTTACTTAATGCCAATTTTTTTCTCCTCTCATAAAAATATTCATTTCTTCATTATAACAGAAAAATACTAAAAGATGCGAAAACCGTCTTTAGACAATTTAATGTCTAAGACGGCTTTCACATCTTCAATTCTAATTTATTAATCGATATTCTTTAATAAAATTTGCAATGAGTTAACTAATTCATCAACCTTAACTTCTAGGGTTTCGCCAGTCTTACGTAATTTAATTTCAACGATACCTTCATCAGCCTTTTTACCAACTGTAATTCTAACTGGCAAACCAATTAAATCAGAATCAGCAAACTTAACTCCTGCACGTTCTTTTCGATCATCAACTAAGATTTGGAATCCAGCTTCTTGTAAAGTTTTTTCAATTGTATTTGCTAATTCACGTTGCATATCATTCTTAACATTTACAGGTACTAAATGGATATCAAATGGTGCAATAGCACGTGGCCAAATCATTCCATTTTCATCATGGTTTTGTTCAATGATTGCTGATAGTAACCGGGAAACACCGATTCCGTAACATCCCATAATTACTGGAATTGAACGGCCATTATTATCTAATACATTTGCACCTAATTTTTCTGAATACCGAGTACCTAACTTAAAGATATGACCAATTTCGATTCCACGAGTAAATTTCAAATGACCTTCACCATCTGGAGATTGATCTCCTTCTTGTACAGTTCTTAAATCAGTAAATTGATCAACTGTGAAATCACGATCAATATTAGCATTAAGATAGTGATATCCATCTTCATTGGCACCGACATTTGCATTCACCATGCCTTCAACGTCTAAATCAGCATAAATCTTCAAATCATCACTTAAACCTACAGGACCAAGTGAACCGAAACTTGCTCCCATATATTTCTGAGCTTCTTCTTCCACCGCAGGACGCAATTCGTTTACATCAAGGAAATTCTTTAACTTAGTTTCATTTAATTCGTCGTTTCCTCGCATTAATATTACTACAGGTTCACCATCAGCAATAAACAATAATGTTTTAATTTCATCATTTGCATCAGTACCCAAAAATTTTGCAACTTCATCAATTGTTTTCGCATTTGGAGTAGCAACCTTTTCTAATTCTTTTGGAGTTTCATGTGACTTCTTAACTGTACGCAAATTTTTAGCTTTTTCAATATTAGCTGCATAATCACTGCTATCAGAATATACAACTGTATCTTCACCAATTGGCGTAATTGCCATAAATTCATGTGAATCTTTGCCGCCCATTGTTCCAGAATCGGCAATAATTTCTCTAAAAGTCAAGCCTACACGGTTAAAGATATTCCGATATGCATTCCCCATGTCATTAAATGTCTTGTCTAGACTTTCCTTATCAGCATGGAAAGAATAACCATCCTTCATTACAAATTCACGGCCACGTAATAAACCAAACCGAGGACGATTTTCATCACGGTATTTAGTTTGAATTTGATAAAGAGTCAATGGTAATTTTTTATATGACTTAATTGAATCCCGGACAATTGAAGTAAATGTTTCTTCATGAGTTGGTCCAAGAATAAAGTCCCGGTCATGCCGATCCTTTAATTTAAATAATGTTTGGCCATAAGTATCGTAGCGACCAGACTCTTGCCACAATTCTGCAGGAATTACAGAAGGTACAAGCATTTCAACTGCACCAATCTTATCCATTTCTTCACGAATAATAGTTTCAATTTTTTGCAATACACGATTTGCTAATGGCAAATATGCATACATTCCAGCAGTAATTTGCTTAATGTATCCCGCACGCAACATCAATTGATGACTTACTGCTTCTGCGTCACTGGGAACTTCCTTTAATGTTGGAATCAACATTTGTGATTGTTTCATGAAAGTTTCGCTTCTTTCGTTCTATTTTAATTTCCTAATTTAGTCTATCATAATTCATTAGAAGAAGTAACGTCGAATATCATTCCAGGTTACCAAAACCATCAAAATCATTAAAAATGCAAATCCAATCATGGTAATAATTACTTCTTTATTTGGATCGATTGGCTTCTTTCGAATTCCTTCAATAATATTCAAAACAATTTTTCCACCATCAAGTGCTGGAATTGGTAACAAATTCATAATTCCTAAGTTGACAGATAAAAATGCCATCAAATTAATTACACTCAACACTCCATAATGTGCTGCCTGAGAAGTCATTGAATACATTGCAACTGGACCACCTAAATCATTCAAACTAAATCCGTGGGTAAACATACTTCCAATGGCTGCAAATAATGCGGTAATTACCTGCCATGTTTTTGTAAATCCGTATGATAAAATCGCTCCAATTGAATGATCTATTTTAACTTTTTCAGTAATTCCAATTTGACCAACTTTTTGTCCATTCTGTTTAATTAACTTTGGAGTAAGCTTAATTTCTTTTACTCGATTATTGCGTTTTACTTCAATCGTAGTTGCTTTTCCTCCACGTTGATTAATGCTTTCAACCAATTCTTGCCAATTATCAACTTTTTGATTTTGAACTTCAACAATCCGGTCATTAGCCTTTAAACCTGCTTTTGCAGCAACTGAACCAGATTGAACTGTCCCAATCATATTCGAATTAGTCGGCAACTGAACGCCGCCTTGAACCATTGCAATTAAGCCAAAAGCAATAATCGCTAAAATAAAGTTATTGAATGGTCCAGCAGCATTAGTAAGCAAGCGTTTAGGAACACTAACAGATTGATATTGAACATCTAAAGGAGCAATTTGTACTTCTGTTCCATCATTTTCAATAATCATTGCATCATGATCAACTTTAAAGTGTCTTAATTGGTCTTCATCGCCATTTTCATACCCTTCAATCCACAAATTATTTTGTAAATCCCAATCAGTAACAATCAATGGCAAACCATTTTTTAACATTTTCTTTTGATCAGTATTAATTTTTGTAACAACTTCATCTTGATTTAAAACTAATGTAACCGGTGTCCCTTTTTGCAAGGTATCTTCATCATCTTCAAGACCGGCCATTCTAACATATCCCCCTAAAGGCAGGAGGCGCCAAGTATAAGTAGTTCCATTTTTATGATATGCAAAAAGTTTAGGGCCCATACCGATTGAAAATTCACGGACTAAAATGCCGGATTTTTTAGCAGCGTAAAAGTGACCAAACTCATGCACAAAAACTAAAATTCCAAATACAATTACAAATGAAATAATTGTAATAATCATTTAATTGGCTCTCTCCTTCCACACTTCTTAAATTAAACCTGCAAAGTGCATTAATGGTAAAACAAAAAGTAATGAATCAAATCGATCTAAAATACCACCATGACCCGGTAAAATCTTTCCTGAATCCTTTACTCCATAATGGCGTTTAAATGCTGATTCAATCAAATCACCAAATTGGCCGCCAATTGAGAAGATTAAAGTTAAGATTAACATCATTGGCAAATTGTACTTAAATGCGCCCTGCTTGATAAATACATAAATTCCAACAATTACAACAGTTGCCAAAGTACCGCCAATTGACCCTTCCCAAGTTTTGTTGGGGCTAATTTTGGGTGCTAATTTATGTTTTCCGATTTTGCGACCAATCAAATATGCACCGCTATCGGTAATCCAGACAATTAATAATGCATATAAAATCATCCAAATACTTTCTGCCCGGGCTTGAATCATGAAGTGAAAGCCCATTCCTGCATATACTGCACCTAAAATTAAAGCACCAGCATCGTCAAATGAAAACATGTTCTTTGACATTACCGTAAATGCCAACAAACAAAGTAAAAATACAAAGAACAAGTCCATGTAACTTTCACCCTTTGGTAAAAAATTCAACCAGTTACGCGGTACAAGTAAACTTGCAATTGCAAAATAACTGATAAATGCCGCTGGAGAAACTACAAATAACTTTTTCATTGAAACAAATTCAGTCATTGCAACAATTCCCATTGCAATTACTAAAATGTTAAATGGTGTTCCGCCGATAATTAATAACGGAATGAAAATTAATAACGCAATAATTGCGGTTGTAACACGTTGTTTCATTTATTTTTTCCTTCCTTTACTCCACCAAAACGTCGATCACGCTGCTGAAATTCGTAAATGTTTTCTACTAAGTCAGCGGGTTGATATTCTGGCCATAATTTATCTGTAAATACTAACTCACTATATGCTAATTGCCATAATAAGAAGTTTGAAATTCGTTCTTCGCCGCTTGTACGAATTAACAAATCAGGATTATTATATGGAGCAACACTTTCAGTCATCAAAGATTTTGAAACTGTATCTTCATTAATTTCATCAATCGATAATTCGTGATCAACAACTTTTTGAGCAATCTTTTTAACTCCAGTTACAATTTCTGCTCGCGCACCGTAATTTAAAGCAAAATTCAATATCATTCCAGTATTGTCCTTAGTTTGTTCAATTGCATCATGAACTGCCTTTTGAGTTTTTTCTGGTAAATATTCTGTATATCCCATCACATTGACTTTGACATTATTTTCAACCAAGTCCGGTACAAACGTATTAAAAAATTTCACTGGCAAATCCATTAAAAAACTAACTTCTTTTTCAGAGCGTTTCCAGTTTTCTGTTGAAAAAGCGTATAAAGTTAGAACTTTAATTCCTAAATCACTTGATGCTTTAGTAATGTCTTTAACAACTTCCATGCCGCGTTTATGACCTGCAACTCGAGGTAAACCTCGTTTTTGAGCCCAGCGTCCATTACCATCCATAATAATTGCTACATGTTGCGGCATTTTTGCTTCATCAAGATTAACTTCCTGAATTTCACCTTCAGGAGTATTTTTGAAAAGATTTTTAAACATTTCAACCTCCGAATTTCGAACTAATACGACAAAAAGGGGCAAAATCAGCCTATGGCTATATTTCACCCCAGTAAAAAAATTAACCTTCTAAAATTTCTTGTTCCTTATCAGCAACAATTTGGTCAACTTTCTTGATTGCTTCGTCAGTTACTTGTTGTGCTTGATCTTCCAAATCATGCAATTCATCTTCTGACATATCACCGTTTTTTTCAGCCTTCTTCAAAGCATCCCGGATATCACGTCGTGCATGACGTACAGAACCCTTAGCTTTTTCACCAATAGCCTTGACTTCTTTTGCAAGTTCTTTCCGCCGTTCTTCAGTTAATTGCGGAATCACCAAACGAATCACTGTTCCATCATTAACTGGATTTAAGCCTAAATCAGAGGCTAATAAAGCATGTTCAATGTCATCTAATGAAGATTTATCATACGGTGTAATCAAAAGTACTCGTGCTTCAGGAATAGAAATTTGTGCAATTTGGTTCAATGGAGTTGGTGCCCCATAATATTCCACCATTACACGGTTTAATAAACTAGCATTTGCACGGCCAGCACGAATACCGCCTAATTCATGTTGCAATGCATCTTCAGCCTTGACCATTTTTTCCTGACCATCTTTAATAATTGAATTTGTAATTTTCATTATTATTTTCCTTCCACTGTTGTTCCGATATTTTCACCTTCAACAACCTTTTTAATATTACCATGTTGGTTCATGTTAAAGACAACCAATGGAATATTATTATCCATTGAAAGCGTTGAAGCAGTTGAATCCATAACATGTAATCCCTTGTTGATAATATCCAAGTGAGTTAAAGTTTCAAATTTAACTGCAGTTTCATCTTTACGCGGATCTGCAGAGTAAATTCCATCTACTCCATTCTTAGCCATCAAAATAACATCAGCATTAATTTCTGATGCACGTAAAGCTGCTGTAGTATCTGTTGAGAAGTATGGTGAACCTGTACCTGCAGCAAAAATCACAATCCGGCCTTTTTCTAAATGACGAACTGCTTTACGGCGAATATAAGGTTCAGCAACTTGACGCATTTCAATTGCAGTTTGAACCCGTGTTGGAACATCTAGAGATTCAAGTGTATCTTGCAATGCCAATGCGTTCATTACAGTTCCTAACATTCCAATGTAATCAGCTTGAGCGCGTTCAATTCCCAATTGAGCGCCCGTTTCACCGCGCCACATGTTTCCACCACCGACAACGATTGCGATTTCAACGCCTAATTTATGTACTTCTTTAATTTCTTCAGCTACTTTTCTGATTTCTGGTGGGTTAATTCCCTTGCCAGCATCTCCAGCTAAAGCTTCTCCACTTAATTTTAATACAACACGTTTATACTTAATAGCCATGTGTATCCTCCTACTATTAATCTTTTCGTATGTAATTCTAATTAATTCTACCATAAAATATCAATTGATACAAAAGCAATCAAGATACATTATAACAAAAATAAAATGGAAGAACACAAAAACAAGTATCTAAAAAGAGGCTGGACTTGCGTCACAACCTCATTCTAATTTATTATCATTTTTAATGCTGCTCTGCAATCAAATCAAGCACATCATTTGCGGGAATTCCATGGAAATATGCATCTAAGTTTACTTGAGCAAGTGTATTACGGATTACGCTTGCATTATATTCTTTACCAATTAGCATTTTTTCAATTTCATCGACTGATTTAACACCAAAAAAGTCTCCATAAATTTTCAAGTTTTTAATCCGGCCTTCTTCAACATCAAATCGAGCATCAATTGTTCCACCAGTAAAGTGTTTCCGCTTTTTAACCGTAAATTTTGGTGATTGACCATATACCCAATCCCAATTATCATATCTTTCATGCTGAATTTGTTGAATAGCCTGCTTATCTGCTTCAGTTAATTGATATTCATATTTTTGAGCTTCTTCAAGTGTATCAACGTGCCAAATTTTTTTTATTAATTCATCCCGAAAACCAAAAGTATCCAAATTTTGATATTCTGGTTTTAAATATTGTTTAATATTTGTTACCCGAGAACGAACTGACTTAATTCCCTTTGATTCAATTTTATCTTTTGGAACCTTCAATGCATCAGCAACATGTTCTGTATTTACATCGAACATTAACGTCCCATGACTAAATGTCCGTCCATTTTTAGTATACATCGCGTTGCCAGAAAATTTCTTACCATCAACTACGATGTCATTCCGTCCTGTTACTTGTGCACCAGTTACTCCCATTTCATGTAAAGCATCTACTACTGGCTTGACTAAATCCTTAAAATTTCCAAATTGCTGATCATTTGCCGGAACAATAAAACTGAAACATAGATTTCCTAAATCTTGATACATTGCACCGCCGCCTGAAAGTCTGCGTGTAATTGTAATGTGATGTTCTTTGCAATACTGATCATTAATTTCTTCCATCGTATTTTGATTTCTGCCAACAATAATGCATGGCTTTTCGATATAAAACAGCATAAATGGTAACTGAATTTTATCTGAATTCATTAAATATTGTTCTGTTGCTAAATTTGTCCGAATATCATTGGTTTTCATTGCAATATATTGCATCTTTTTCTCATTCCTATCTATAAACAAAGAGACTATGACAACACTGTCCAGTCTCTTTATTCTAATCTTGTGTTAAATATTTGTTGGGTATCCAATTGCAATATCAGATGCATCCCAAACTGCTTCTGATAACGTTGGATGTGGGTGAATTGTCAATGCTAAATCATCGACTGTATTTCCAGATTCAATTGCAAGGGTTAATTCACTAATTAAATCAGAAGCATCCTTACCAACAATCTGAGCACCCACCAAAATTCCTTCTTTTTTAGTAAATACTAAACGTACAAATCCATCTGTGGCATGCATTGAAATTGCACGTCCATTTGCAAAGAAAGGAAATTGAGCTTTTTGAACATCTAGACCTTGTTTCCGTGCCTCGTCGACTGTTAATCCAGTTGTTGCCAACGGAATATCAGTATAGCAAACCGCTGGCATTGCATGGTAATCCACAGTGGCATTTTGCCCTGAAATCGCTTCAGCAGCTACTTTGCCTTCGTATGATGCCTTATGAGCCAATGCTGCGCCCGGAACGACATCTCCAATTGCATAAATATTTGGAACTGTAGAGCGTCCTTGATTATCAACTTTAATTAAACCATGTTCATCTAATTCAACACCTGCATGCTTTAATCCGATATTTTTCGTATTTGGACGGCGACCAACAGAAACTAAACAGTAATCTCCAGTTAATTCTTTAGTTTCACCATCTTGTTCAAAACTAACTTTAACTTGATCATCTGTTTGTTCAGCTTTTTTAGCCATAGCATGGGTATAAATATCGACTCCTTGGGTACTGAAGTGCTTTTCAATAATTCTAACCATATCTTTTTCATAATTAGATAAAATTTGACCTGTTCCTTCTAAAATTGAAACATGAGCACCTAAGTTTGCATATGCAGAAGCCAATTCGCAACCAATATAGCCACCACCAACAACAATTAAATGTTCAGGAACATGCTTTAAATCTAATGCCCCCGTTGAATCAATAATTCGACCGCCAAATTCAAAATTAGGGATTTCAATTGGATGACTTCCAGTTGCTACAATTAAGTTTTTAAAAGTATACGTTTGAGCCTTATCTTTGTTAATTACACGAATACTATGATCATCGCGAATGTAAGCATCACCCCAAACAACATCAATATGATGTTTCTTAAATAAACTAGCAACTCCACCAGTTAAACGAGTAACTACACTATGTTTCCAAATTTGAGTCTGTCTGAAATCAAGCTTAGCTGCAGTTACCTGTAATCCCATTGTTTGTGAATTCATCGCACTTTGATAGTGATGAGCTGCTTCAACTAATGCTTTAGATGGGATACAACCAATATTTAAACAAACTCCACCGATGAATTCCCGTTCAATTACTGTTACTTTTTGACCTAATTCAGCTGCACGAATAGCGGCAACATATCCGCCAGGACCGCTTCCGATAACAACTGTATCCAAATCAATTGCAAAATCTCCGACTACCATACTATCCCTCCATTAACAATAATTCAGGATCAGCCAAAAGTTCTTTAATCCGATTTAATGCCTTTTGACCAGTTGCACCATCAATTGCACGATGGTCAACAGATAATGAAAGTTTCATTACTTTACCAACCGTTACATTTTCACTATCAGCAGGATCTACAACTGGTTGGTTTTCAATTCTGCCAATTCCTAAGATTGCTACTTCTGGGTAATTAATAATTGGAGTGAAGTATCCACCACCAATTGAACCAATATTAGTAATTGCAATTGTACCATTTTGCATTGAATCATTACTCAAAGTTCCATCTTCAATTGCCTTTGTATTCTTTTGAATTTCCTTGGCAATTTCAAACATACTCTTTTGATCCACATGCTTAATATTTGGCATAAACAATCCACGATCAGTATCAGTTGCAATTCCGACATTAATATCATCTTTGTAGATAATTTCGCGTTTATCCATATCAAGCGAAGCGTTCAAAACTGGATATTCCTTCACAGCGACTGCTAAAGCTTTGATAATATATGGTAAGAATGTCAAGTGAATATCCTGAGCAGCTGCCTTTTCTTTAAACTTCTTCCGATGGTCCCAAAGTTTATCCACGACAACTTCATCAAACATTGTAACGTGTGGAATTTCTTGAACTGACCGAGCAACCGATTTGGCAGTTGCTAAGCGTACTGAATCCATCTTTTCATGATGTTCATGCACACCATTGTTATTTACTGTTGCCTTCGCACTTGCGCTTGGTTTTTGTTCATTCAAGTCTTGCGCTGGTACAATCTTTTGTGATGCAGTATTGCCACTTAAGAAACTATCGATATCCTGCTTTGTAATTTGACCATGATTTCCTGTACCTGTAACTTCAGTAAGTTTGACTCCTTTATCGCGTGCATATGCCCGAACTGAAGGCATTGCTAATACTGGCAAACTGTGATCTTGCGGTGTAAAACTCTTTGAAGGAATATTTTTAGCAGCTGTTTGTTTTGAAACAGTTGATTCTGCTTGAGTTTTAGCTTTAGATGTTTTCTTTTCAGTCTTAGCAGTTGAGTCGTCTTTTGTAGAATCGGCATCAATTTCTTTAGGTTCTTCAGTATCCCCAGCAGTTTGAATTTCAACTAAGGTGTCACCAACATCAGCAGTTTCACCTTCAGGAACAACAATCTTTGTAACTTTCCCTTCTACAGGTGAAGGAATTTCTTCTACAGATTTATCATTTTCAATTTGAACTAAATCTGCATCTTTTTTAATCGTGTCGCCTTCTTTAACGTGCCACTTGCCGATTGTTCCTTCTGCCATTCCTTCACCAACATCAGGCAGTTTAAATTTATAAATACTCATTCTACTTCCTCCTAGAAATTAACAATTTCTTTTGCTTTCTTCACGATATCTGCTTTATTTGGCATCCAATCTTCTTCGGCTGCACTAAATGCATAAACTGAATCTGGTGCACTAATTCTTGCAACCGGTGCATCTAAACTTAAAATTGCTTTTTCAGCGATAATTGATGATACCTGACCACCAACACCTGCTTGATCTTGTGCTTCTTGAACAACAATTACTTTTCCGGTTTTCTTTACGCTTTCAAGAATAGTATCTTCATCAATTGGAGATACAGTACGTAAATCTACTACTTCTGCACTGATTCCATCTTGTTCCAATTCATCAGCAGCCTTTAAGCATTCTTGTACCATATATCCATAAGAAACAAGAGTAATATCTGAGCCTTCACGTTTAACGTCTGCTTTATCCAACGGAATTGTATATTCTTGTTCAGGAACTTCTTCTCTCATTGAACGATATAGTTTCATATGTTCCAAGAAAACAACTGGATCATCACACCGAATTGATGAAATCAGCAATCCTTTTGCATCATATGGTGAACTTGGAATTACAACTCTTAAACCCGGAATTTGGGCCACTAATCCTTCCAAATTATCTTCATGCATTTCAGGAGTGTGGACGCCGCCACCAAATGCTGACCGAATCGTAACAGGCATATTTTGTACACCGCCAGTCCGATAATGTTGCCGTGCGATTTGAGCTGCAACTTCATCCATTGCCTCATATAAGAAGCCAAAGAACTGAATTTCAGGCACTGGACGAAAGCCTTGATATGCTAAACCAGCAGCTAATCCGATAATACCTGATTCAGCTAATGGAGTATCAAATACTTGGTCTTCACCGTTTTCTTTTTGCAAACCGTCAGTTGCTCTGAAAACTCCACCATTTCGACCAACATCTTCACCAAATACCAAAACTCTTTTATCACGTTTTAATTCTTGATCTAAAGCTTGATTAATTGCCTTAATCATTGTTAATTTAGCCATCTTAGTTTTCCTCCTTTTCAAGTTCATCAATTTTCTTTTGAATTGAAGCAGGAGTTTGTGAGTAAGTTAACTTATAGAAATCAGCAACTGTTTGTTTTGGAGCATTTTCTGCTTTTTCAATTGCTTCATCAATTTCTTTATTAACTTGAGCTTCCCAATCCTTTTCCATATCTTCATTCCAAAGTCCTTTATGATCTAAATATGTTCTGAAACGAATCAAAGGATCTTTTTCATGCCAATTTTCTTCTTGATCTGCTGTCCGATAACGTCTTGGATCATCACCAGATAATGTATGCGGACCATAACGATATGTTAAAGTTTCAACAACGACTGGACCATTGCCTTGACTTGCCCATTCACGTGCTGCTTTTGCAACTGTATAAACTGCTAATGCGTCCATCCCATCAACTTGAATACCAGGAATGCCGACAGCAACGCCCTTTTGTGCTAATGATTTAGCAGCTGTTTGATGCTTCCGCGGAACCGAAATTGCATAACCATTATTTTGAACAAAGAACACTGCTGGTACTTTATAAACACCTGCAAAGTTGATTCCTTCATAGAAATCGCCTTCCGAAGTACCACCATCACCAGTGTACATATATGCAACATTAGTTGATCCATTTTTCTTCAATCCTAGTCCGACACCTGCAGTTTGAACGGAAGCAGATGCAACCACGATTTGAGGAGGAACAGCTTGAACATCTTCAGGAATTTGTCCTCCCATATAGTGGCCAATTGACCACAAAAATGCCTTATACATTGGCAGTCCGTGTTGAATTAATTGAGGAATATCACGATATGCCGGCAACAGGAAGTCGTTCTTATCCATTGCATATGTAGTTCCCATTTCACTAGCTTCTTCTCCTGCTGTTGGAGCGTAAAATCCTAGTCGACCTTGACGGTTTAATTTTGTACTTCTTTCGTCCAAAACACGTTCCCAGACCATTTTTTTGAACAAATCCACTAATTGATCATCTGTTAAATCAGGAAATAAATCTTGATTTACAATTTCACCTTTTTCATTCATTACTTGAATTGGTTGAATATCAGGTTGATTCATATATTGATTCAAGTCAATCTTTGACATTTTAAACCCTCCTCGAATATCAGTAATTATACCGCTTATAACTACATTTTATCCGAAATAAGCATCATTGTTAATTAATAAGCTGCAAATAATCTTTACATTTAGATTTTTTTATAACCTATTAAATTTGTATTGACTATCAATTATTTATTACTTAATTAAATCAAAAAAGACCACTAAATGAAATATCTTTCAAATAGCAGTCTCGAACCTAATACATATATTTTTGGATAAAAAAAATAAGACTTTCCCCAAAGCCTTATCCCTAACGAAAATTAAGTTATTCACTTAGTCCTTTTCTCTCTAACACTTACAAATACTAATATACCTAATATTTGGACTAAGATAACAAAACTTCCTGAATTTTGAATTCAAGTTCCTGAATCGAAAAATGAATTGTGTACAATTTATTTTTGTTACATTGTTGTAACATTTAGAATATAAAAAAAGCTGTGATAACTCACAGCTTTTTTTATTATTTACGACGACGTTCTGGAATACGTGCAGCCTTACCTTGACGATCACGCAAGTAATATAACTTAGCACGACGAACACGACCGCGACGTACAACTTCAATCTTTTCTACACGTGGTGTATGTACAGGGAAAGTACGTTCAACACCAACACCATTACTAATCTTACGAACAGTGTAAGTTTCTGAAATACCTTCACCGTGGCGCTTAATAACTACACCTTCAAAAATTTGAATACGTTCGCGCTTACCTTCAACGATACGTGCGTGAACACGTACTGTATCTCCGGCACGAAATTCTGGAATATCATCACGTAATTGTGATTCAGTAATCTTTTTAATTAATGGGTTTACTGACATGTTTTTCTTCCTTTCACCGACACTCATGTCCAGTTGCAGCGGAATGCCGTTAATATGGCAAAATAGCCACTTAATAAGATATCACATATATATTAGAATGTAAAGCTATTTTTTGCTTTGTTCTTGATCTAATTTAAATTCATTTATCCATTGTTTCTCCTGTCCGGTTAATGAATAATTTTTCAATAAGTCTGGTCTTCTCAAAAATGTACGTCGCAATGACTCTCTTTTGCGCCATTCAGCAATTTTTTGATGGTTTCCACTCATTAATACTTCAGGAACTTTAAGTCCACGAAATTCAGCTGGGCGAGTATATTGCGGATATTCTAATAATCCATCTGAAAATGAATCTCCACTAGCTGATTCCTGATTCCCTAATACATTAGGCAATAAACGAACCGTAGCATCAATAATCACCATTGTTGCTAATTCGCCGCCAGTCAAGATATAATCACCTAATGAAATTTCATCTGTCACTCGTGTACGAATGCGCTCATCATATCCTTCATAATGACCGCAAATAAAAGTTAAATGCTCTTCATTTGATAATTCAATTGCTACGTTTTGATCAAATTTTTTTCCTGCAGGATCTAATAAAATCACTTTTCCTGGAGTTGGATGTTTTTCTTGAACTGCATCCAAAGCATCAAAAATCGGTTGAGCTTGTAATAACATTCCTGCTCCACCGCCATATGGAGTATCATCAACATGATGCTGTTTATTTGTTGTATAATCTCTAAAATCAGTTACATCAATATTAACAATCCCTTTTTCTTGTGCTTTTCCAATCATTGAAGTAGTTAGCGGACCATTAAACATTTCTGGAAATAAACTTAAAATATCAATTTGCATTAATCATCCAACCCATCTAATAAATCAATAATTACTTTATGATTTTCAATTTGAATCTCTTTTACGACATCTTTAATCGCTGGAATTAACAAATCTGCTTTCTGTTTTCGTTTAATTATCCAAACATCATTAGCGCCAGATTGCATAATTTCAGAAATCTGTCCAAGTTCATTTCCTTCTAAATCAAAAACATCTAAACCAATAATTTCATGATAATAATATTGGCCTTCTGTTAACTCATCTTGCTGATCTGCTGAAATTTTTAAATCCGCTTGCTTTAAATCTTCAACTAAGTTAATATCTTCTAATCCTTCAAAACTTAAAAGGTCAAATTGTTTATGTTTACGATGAGATTTAATCGTTAATTCCTTAACTAACTTTTGATTTTTAAAAATATAAACTTTTTCTCCAATTGCAAATCTTTTTTCAGGAAAATCTGTTGTAGCTTGAACGCGTACTTCTCCTTTAATTCCATGTGTATTTACAATTTTTCCAATTTGATAATATTCCATTTAAGTTCCTTTCTAAATAAAAAACCTCCAAACAAAACTGCAGTTTCATCTAGAGGTCAGTAGTTAATTAATCTACAATGTTCAACTTGATTCTCAAAGTATCATCTACTCGAATACCATAAACAAGTGAACGAATCGCTTGAATAACTGTTCCATTTTTACCAATTACTCGACCGACATCAACTGAAGCTACTGAAACGTTATAATTAATAAAACGTTCATCTTCTATAAAATCAATCGTAACTTCATCTGGAATAGTGACCAACGCTTTGACAATTGTGAGCAACAATTGCTTAACCGTCTCTTTTGTCATCTAATTACCCTACTTTTTTGAGTATTTTGCTTCGTGGAACTTCTTCATTACACCTTGACGTGAAAGAATATTACGAACTGTATCTGATGGTTGAGCACCATTACCTAACCATTTCATAATTTCTTCTTCCTTAAGTGTAACTGTTTCTGGGTCTGTTAATGGGTTGTAAGTACCAACATTAGCAATAAAACGACCATCACGTGGTGCACGTGAATCTGCAACTACGATACGATAGAATGGACGCTTCTTAGAACCCATACGCTTTAAACGAATTTTTACTGACATGTTTGCACCTCCTATTAATTTATCAACAATAATAATATACCAAGTTTTTATTTGCCTGTAAAGGAAAATTTCTTGACAGCTAATATTTTTTTAACGTTTCCGCCGACGACGGGCTTTTTGTAACTTTCGTAACTTCTTCTTTTTGTTCTTACGAACCATTTTCGACATTGACATTTTAGCTAATTTGCCGCCCATGCCATTTCCAAATAATCCTTCCATTCCAGAAAAATCTCCATTTGAAACTTTTCCCATCATGTCACGCATTTGCTTAAATTGTTTAATCATGCGGTTTACATCCTGGATTTTAACCCCACATCCAGCTGAAATCCGCCGACGACGGCTTGGATTTAAAATATCTGGATTTTCACGTTCTTCGGGTGTCATTGAATAAACGATTGCTTTTGTACGTTCAACGTCACGTGGATCAACTTGAATATTTTTAAGTGCTGGATTGTTAGCCATTCCTGGAATCATTTTAATTAAATCTTCCATTGGACCCATTTTTTGAACTTGAGCCAATTGTTCAAGAAAATCATTGAAGTCAAATGAGTTAGCCTTCATTTTTTCTTGAAGTTCGACTGCTTTTTGTTCATCGTAATCTTGTTGGGCTTTTTCAATTAAAGTAAGCATATCACCCATTCCAAGAATACGAGATGCCATCCGATCTGGATAAAAGACATCTAAATCAGTTAATTTTTCACCTTGTCCAATAAATTTAATTGGTTTGCTTGTAACTGCCCGAATCGAAAGTGCAGCCCCACCACGAGTGTCACCGTCTAACTTAGTTAATACAACCCCAGTAACATCTAATTGGTCATTAAATCCTTTAGCTACTTCAACTGCATTTTGACCGGTCATCGCATCGACAGTCAAAAGAATTTCATCTGGATGAGTTAACTCTTTAATCTTGGATAATTCATCCATTAATTTTTCATCAATTTGTAATCGACCAGCTGTATCAATTAAAACATAATCATTTTTCTTCTCATGAGCAAGTTCCATTCCTCGCCGGACGATTTCAACGGGATCAACATTTGTTCCCATTTCAAATACTGGAACATCAATTTGGTCACCTAAAATTTTCAATTGATCAACAGCAGCTGGACGATATACATCGGCTGCAATTAATAATGGACGAGCATTTTTTTCATTTTTTAATTTTAAAGCCAATTTACCAGCAGTTGTTGTTTTACCTGCCCCTTGCAGACCAACCATCATAATAACCGTTGGAATTTTATCTGATTTATTTAATGGGACTGCTTTTTCGCCCATCACTTTTACTAATTCTTCATTAACGATTTTTACAATCTGTTGTGCAGGAGTTAAACTTTCTAAAACCTCAGTTCCAATTGCTCGTTGACGAACAGTCTTGATAAAATCTTTTACAACACCATAGTTAACATCGGCTTCCAACAGAGCCAACCGAATCTCACGCATTGATTCTTTGACATCATTTTCTGTGATTTTCCCTTTCCGTTGCAAACTATGAATTGCATTTTGAATTCGTTCTGTTAATCCTTCAAATGCCATTAATTTTCACCAACCTATTCTTCTATACTTTCCAATTTATGTGCAAGTTCATTTAATTTTTGATCTTCAGGATAATTTTGTGCAATATACGCTAACAAATTATCGATATTTTGGGCATTATGCTGAAAATTAGCATATAAGTGCAACTTACTTTCATATTCTTCCAAAATTTTCTCTGTTCGCTTTATATTATCATAAACTGCTTGCCGAGAGACACCATAATTTTCTGCGATCTCACCTAAAGAATAATCATCCCGATAATACTGGGCTAAATAATCCATTTGTTTATGAGTAAGCAATGGTTCATAAAATTCAAATAGTGCATTAATTCGGTTTGTTTTTTCAATTTCCATTACAATTCACCTAATCTTTTTTAGGAGCAATTAAGCCTTTGAACAAGCCATATGCAAAATCTTCAGTGTTAAAGTCTCGTAAATCATCAACTTGTTCGCCTAAACCAACCAATTTAACTGGAATGTGAAGTTCATTGCGAATTGCCAATACAATTCCTCCACGAGCAGTTCCATCTAATTTAGTTAAAATAATTCCTGTTACATCAGTTGCATCTTTAAATTGTTTAGCTTGTGATAAGGCATTTTGACCAGTCGTTGCATCCAATGCCAATAAAACTTCATGTGGTGCATCTGGAATTTCGCGTGTAATAATCCGTTGAATTTTTTCCAACTCATTCATTAAGTTAACTTTATTTTGCAACCTACCTGCTGTATCAACCAGCAAAATATCATAATCTTCTTTTTTAGCTTTAGTAACTGCATCATAAACAACCGAAGCAGGATCACTTTTTTCAGGTTTCTTCACAATTGTTACCCCGACACGTTCAGCCCATTCATTTAATTGTTGAATTGCACCTGCACGGAAGGTATCACCAGCGGCTAACATGACTTTTTTACCTTGCTTTTTATACCGGTTTGCCAACTTACCAATTGTAGTCGTCTTACCTACACCATTTACTCCAACAAATAAGAAGACTGTAGGCCCTTCACTTGCAAAATGTAACTTTTCGTCTTGATTTTCTCCAGCTTCTTCATATAAATCAACTAATTTTTCAACGATAACTTCAGAGACCTCTTCTTTTTTCTTAGCATTTTGAAATTTAACTTCGTCTCTTAATTCATCACTGATTTTCATTGCAGCTTCGAAGCCAACATCAGACTCAATTAACATTTCTTCCAAATCATCAAAGAAGTCTTCATCTACATGTCGAAAATTAGCTAATAAAGCATTAATTCTACCTTTAAACCCTGTTCGTGTCTTTTTTAAACCATGTTCATACCGACTTGTTTCAGATTCTTCATGAGCCTGAGTTTCAACTTCTTCTGCCTCTTCTTCATGTGCAGCAACATCTTCTTGGGCTTCCTCTG
>DXFP01000047.1 GCA_019114385.1 Candidatus Ligilactobacillus excrementigallinarum
TCAGTTTCAATTTAGTTTTTGGGGATAAAAATAGAAAGAGTGATTGAATATGTGGTTAATGGTTGGATGCCAATCTGGCAAAGTTTATTTAAAAGCAAATACAAAAGCAGAATTAAATCAATTAGCGATTACAGAATATAAACGAACAGATAATGCAACAACACGGTTCAGACAAGAATTATATCCAGAACCAATGCGTTATATGAAAGCAAATCGCTAAGATATTAATGAGAAAAGTAAACGGATATGCTATAAAAAATCTTCCAAATTACATGATATTGATTCGGAAGATTTTAAATTCACTAGCATATCCGTTTATTTTAACCTAATTCATTAATTAAATTGTTTTTTCTTTTTAATTAAATTTAACAGTGTTATATTATCTATCGTGGATAGTATAAAATATTAAATGGAAGTGATTATATGACACAAAATGTAATTAAAGATCGATTTAAAGACCAAGTAATGATTATTACTGGAGCAGCAGGCGGAATTGGTAAAGCTGCCGCAATTCGAGCTGCTAAAGAAGGGGCAAAATTAGTTTTAGCAGATCAAAAAGAAGAAATGAGCCATGAAACTTTAGCCGAAATCAAAAAAATTACTCCTAATGTAGAATTTATGGTTGCTGATTTAACACAAGAAGAAAACTGTAAAAAATTAGTTGATTTAGCAGTTGATACATTTGGTAAAATTGACATTCTAGTTAATAATGCTGGAATTACTGGTACTCCAGCACCAGTTGACCAAATGCCAACTTCAATGTTTAAAAAGGTGATTGAAACAAATATCTTTATTGCATTTTATATGTCACATTATGCAATTCCAGTTATGAAAAATAATGGTGGCGGAAGCGTAGTAAATGTTGCATCCGTTGCTGGTTTAACTGGATTCCCAGGACATAGTGCTTATGTAACTTCTAAACATGGTTTAAATGGCTTAACTCGTAATATGGCATTGGATTTTGCAAGTGACAACATTCGGGTAAATTCTGTCAATCCAGGAACAACAGCTACCCCAATGTATGATGAAGCACTTGAATTTTTAAAGAATAAACGAGAAAAAGCTGCTCAAAACGGTGCAAAGGCCGATGAAAGCATCGTATCAGGAAAAACAACTTCTCCTCAAAAACGGGTTGCTACTGCAGATGAAGTTTCTGATGTAATTTTATTCTTAGCATCAGATGAAGCAAGCAATATGACAGGAGTATTTGTACCTGTTGATGGAGGATTTACTGCATTTTAACGTTTAGAAGAAAGGTGACTATTTATGCAAATTGAAGTTCCATTAGATAAAGGCTTTTTACCTGCAAAATATGGTGCAAAGGCATCGGCTGAATTTCAATTAGATGATCATCCAATTGTTTCTTTTCCGATTAATATTCAAGATGCACCTGTTGGAACACAAACTTTTGCACTTTCATTAATTGATTTTGACGCAGTACCAGTATGCGGCTTTGCATGGATTCATTGGCTTGCATGCAATATTCCAGTAGAATTAAATCACTTACCGGAAGATGCAAGTCAAACATTACACAATTTTATTCAAGGAAATAATAGTGCAGCAGGTTCGCTTGTACATGGACCGGAAGAAATTTGCCATTGCTATCTAGGACCACGTCCCCCTGAAGGAGTTCATAATTATACATTGACTGTATATGCATTAGATACTGAACTTCCTTTAAAAAACGGCTACTGGCTGAATGAATTTCGCGAAACAATTAAGGAACATGTTTTAGCCAAAGCAAAGATTGATTTGCCATATGAAATGTAATAAACGAAAGATATGACAAAACACTGATAACGCAAATGCTATAAGAGGACAAACGGGGTATTGCAGTGAAATTTTGAAAGATTTTGAACTTACATGCATGTCTTTTGTAATCTGATTATACAAACATAGAAAAAGAGATTGGAATTTAATCACAATCTCTTTTCTTTTATTCCATTTTTGATTGTGGTTGATAATTCAATCCAATTACAGCAATTAGAATTAATAACATTCCCCAAATGTCAGGTAAATGCAAAGTTAATCCTAAAAACAAAACTGAACCTAATGTAGCAGTAATTGGTTCAAATGCATCCAGCAAGCTAACAATTGTTGGACTAATATGTTCAAGTGATAACATATAAAACAAAAAGGCTAATGCTGTACCTAAAATTGACACAACCAAGATATTAAAGATATTTACAAAATTAAATTGAATTTCCTGAATTTCAGGATGTCCCGCTATCAAACTGATTCCTGCAACAATCAATCCCCATCCTGTAACATCTAAAGCATTATATTTCTTTAGCAAAGGGCGAGGTAAAATTGTATTCAGCATTACTCCAATTGCAGATAATATTCCCCAAAATAATACTTTTGGAGTAATTTCCATTGAGGTAAATTTTCCATCCGTCGCAATTATCATTACACCAAAAAAGGCTACAATTGCACTAATAATTTCCAATCTACTAGGAATTTGATGATGAAAAAGTGCCATATATAACATAATGAAAAAAGGGCCAAGATATTGCAAAATAGTAGCAATCGAGGCATCTCCATAATCAACTGTCATAAAATAAAAAAGTTGATCAGGAATCATTCCCAAAATCGCATATAAAACTAAATTAATAACCATTCGCCAATCTTTAAACATTGCAAAAATATCATGTTTAAGTATGATTGAAATTCCTAGTATTACAATTCCACCAATAACCATTCGAATTTGCGTTAACATCATTGCAGACATCGAAGTTGATTGAAAGAGAATTTTGCCAAATAATCCTGAAATTCCCCATGAAATTGCTGCTAAAATTCCAAATGTGATCCACTTGAATTTTGAATTTTTTGCCAATTAATCACCGCTTTCAATCTTTATTCAAAGTCATCTTCTGTAGCGGTTATTTTAACAATTTTTAGATTATATTCTTTTGCAAGTTGCAAAGGATACCAACTATCATCTTTATCACTATCAAAATCCATAAATGGTTTTGCATCCATCCAAAAATCACTAAAAGTTAATTTTTCTTTTCCCTTTTCACCCGAAACAGCACTCACATAGCCATTTTCTAAACTCTTTAATACAAAAACACTTTCTAAATTCATTACTTTTTCATCCTTTCCACATCTTTATTCTGCAGTATATTCTTTTTTGCCAATCAATACAATTAAGAGTATTCCGGCAAAACTTAGACCACCAACATACCACCATTTCGCAGGTAATGAAGTGCCACCTAAATAGAAGCTACCAATCATTGCGACTAACAAGACGACAATCATTCCAATCCATTGTGCCTTAGTAAAGGCTTGACCAATTTTACTCCGTTTTTCTCTACGTGTAACATATGGCATAATTGCACCTAAACCAATCAAAACTACAATTGCAATGATATTAATTGTTAATTCATACCACCATGTTCCTGAGAAGGTTGTTACATCTTGTGGAGCGATTCCTAAAATTGTTGCTACCGCAGTAACAATCAACATCCACCATCCAACAACAAGAGCAAATTTTCGATTCTTAATAAACACGTAATCTGAAGGATATTTTTCTTCATGTTGACGAACTTTAATAAAAGCGTAGAAAATCCAACATGTAACACCCGGAGAAACAATTCCGTTCAAGTTTAACAGCCAATTAAAGATATCATTCATATCTGGCAAGAATACACCTAAGCCAATGATAAATGCACTTAAAACACAGGTTAAAATGTATCCGTTAATTGGCAAACCATTTGCATTAGTTTTCCGCAAGAACTTAGGCATATATTTTGCACCAGTATCAGAAATTAGAATTCGAGTCATCGCATCTAATAGAACTGCTAATAAGGCACACATATAGAAGACTTCAGTCCAGGCAAAACAGTACATAAAGAAGTTACCAACGTGAAATTCACGACCTAGAGCTTGAAAAGCGTAGTATGATCCATTCATTTTTAAATCATTTGGTAAATGATGAGCATTAAAGAACACTCCAAGTGAAAATGATCCAAAAATTGTTAAAAAGGCAGTCATTACTGCTAACATAATCATTGCCTTAGGAAAATCAGACTTAGGTTTTTTCATGCGCGTAACAAATGGAGCAACCAATTCAGCACCATTCATGGCATAAATCAGCATTCCGACAGTTGCAAAATATTTAAAATCAAACTTAGGTAAAATTGCATGTAAATTAAATGGTTGTGTTGCAATCTTGCTTCCGTGTGCTAATGCAGTAAATGTCATAATTACAAATAATACCGTCATGCCAAACATTGCAATTCCGCCAATTGTACTCAAAACTTCAAGTGAACTCTTAAAACGAGATTGAATAAAAATAAATACAATAAATACGACTAAACTTAAAAGAGCAAAATTACCATTAGAAAGATGATTTTCCAATGAATCGTTTCCATTGAAACACCATCCTAATCCTACGACAATTGAGTTTGCGGTATCAACAACATAAGGAATTGAAGCTGCCCAATATGTCCATGCGGTAAAATAGCCTAAAAATTCTCCACTAGTTCCGCGAACCCAGGAACTTAATCCACCACCTTCTTTACTAAAAGCAGAACCTAACTGTCCAACCATTAAAGAATAGGGGATTACATAAACAAATAACATAATAACCCAACTTGAAATAACACTTAACCCTTGATTTTGAAAGTTATAAATCAAATCATCAAATCCGATGACCGTAACAAAATCCATTAATGCTAATACAGGCCAAGTAATATACGACTTTTTCGGTTTATTAACATCTTCCATCATTGGAAAATAACCTCCTAAAATAAATTATTAATACTAAAAAAATTTAGCAACCATTGAAAATTTTACACTATTTTTCATAAAGATGAAAATTGTAAAATAATTATTCATGAATTAACTTTTTTATTGATTTCTCACTTCATAAAAGTATAAAATACTACCTGGGTATTTATATAATTAATTTTTATAAATCTATGGTGAAAAAATTCAGAAAACTTTCACATTTAATTAATTTTATCAGGTGTCATTTTCAATTATAATTTTAGGTATAGAATAAAAATTGGAGAGGTTACATATGAAAGACACAATCTTCTTCGTTGAGAGCGAACAGAAATTAAGAGAGGCTTTGACGCAAGAACTTGAAAATCAGGGCTATCAAGTTCTTACTGCTAAAAACAATAAAGAAGCAATAAACTTATTTTTAAAAGAAAACGGTAATATACAATTAGTATTACTAGATTGGAATTCTACTGAAAATGATGAATTAGAACTTTTACAAGTAATTCAAAAACAAGGACGAATTCCTGTGATTTCAATTACAAATCAAGAAAATCAACAAGAGATTTCAACTATTCTTGATAATGGGGTGGATGATTACCTTATTAAACCCTTTGAAATGGAAGAATTACTTGCTCGCATCCGAGTAGCAATGCGTCATCATAATCGAAAAGTTGCTATTAAAGATGACATCTATCGCATAGATAATTTAACTTTGAATACAAAGACCCATCAAGTTTTTAGAGATGGAGAAAGTATTCAATTAACACACCGCGAATTTCAATTGCTTCTTACACTTTTCAGAGCACAAGGAGAAGTGCTTTCACGCGATGAGTTATTGAAGATTGTATGGGGAAAAGATTTTCAAGGACAGGCCAATATTGTTGATGTATATGTCCGATTACTCCGTCAAAAAATTAAAGACACCAATCGCTCAAATCGATTAATTAAAACAATTCGCGGAGTTGGATATTCAATCCAAAATAATTAATTTTTCAGAAAATACAATATTGCAAAAGTGACAAATAGATATAGAAATAGAGGTTAGAATTACATGACAACCTCTATTTTTTGTTTCTCTGCTTAAAGCGGTGAATTAAATTTATAAGTTTGTATCAATTTTTATTCATATTTTCTTCAAATTCATCAAGAAACTTTCATTTAATCTCGAATGTTTATTGTTGATTTTAATAATATTTATCGCTTATTATATAGGCATAAGGATTTGGGAGGTAAATCAAAATGAAAAAGAATAATAAGTTAGTTTTATTAGGAGCAGCATTATCAATGACTGCAGGAATTGGAATATTAGGTGCAAGTGTTAATGCTGACGAAGTAATTAATGCTGGCAAATATACTCAAAATGTAACACAACTTCAAAAAATCTTTACAAACAAAAATAAAGATTTTTCATTAGAAGAAGTTTCTGTTGAAAATAACAAAGATAACGGTCAACAACCAGTATACAAGTTAGAAGGTTTCAACTCAAAGAAAACTAAAGAAGCTAAGATGAAGGTTAACGCAGAAAAAACTTCTGATGTAATTAAGAATAAAACAAAGAAGATGGATGCAGACGACAAGTCAGATGCAGTAGCAATTGATACAAAGAATGTTAAGAAGAATCCTAACGATGCCATCAATTTAGCTAAAAAGTATGCTAATGAAAATGGAAATGCTACTGAATGGACTTTGAAGATGGATAAAGTAAATGGCAAAGAAACACCAGTTTACAAAATTGAATTCGAAAGCCAACAAAACAACAGTTCATCATCTGAAAAGGCTGCAAAATCATCTTCAAAGACAAAGAGTTCATCATCTAAAAAATCTTCATCAAAAGAAAATACAGAAAAGAAAACTGTTAAATTAAATGCCACAAATGGTAACAAGATTTCAGTTGAAAACGATGACTAATTCATAATAAAAAAGATAAATTTATACACTAAAAAAGCAGATATTCTTTAAAGTACCATAATGTATTGGAACTTTATTGAATACCTGCTTTTTCTACTTAGTTAACCGAATTTGTTCTCCACGTTCAGCAGCATGCTTAAAAGTATTATCTTCTTTTTGCAAATCATCGCATTTTGCAAATAATGTATCGAACTTTGCTTCTTCAACTTTACGTTTTTCATCAGTTGTTTGTTCACTTTGAGTTTGAATATAATCAGCAAATGGACAATCTTTTACATATTGCCAGAAATATTTTTCATACATAATGCCTTTAAAGTACCATGGCTTATAGAAAAGGTTGTAATGTACAATTTTCGGATTTTTAATTTCTTCATTATCATATTTATGGTCTTTAGGCATTGCATTCCATTTATCATCTAAGTATAAAATTCTGCCATTTGCAATTTCGTTTAAATAATCTTGATCGACTGCAATACAGTAGAAATAGTATTTTTTCATTAAATTAAGGAAATGTTGAGTAAAATGTTCTTCTCTAAAGGCTTTCATATTAATTACCAGCATTCCTGAATTAATATATTCTTCAAATGGAAGGCCAAGCACATCTTTAATATAAACATGCAAAGGTTCAACGTATTTAATAGAATTATCTTTTGTAGCGGCAACTAAATTGTCACCAAGTTCAACATCATATAATTCTTTTAAATCGCTCAAAATGACAGAATCGGCATCAATATAAATTCCTTTATCGTATTCAGGGAACATATCGGCTAAAAATAATCGATAAAAGATTGTACGTGTAAAGAAGTCAACTTTTAAGTAATTTTCTTCTCGATCTTGGATAATACTCAAATCAATATTAATCATTCGATCATCAATTTTTACGTTATTAGTTTCCATTTTTTTCAATGCCGCTTTGTTTTTATCACTTAAACCGCGGTGAATAACATACACATGATAATGATTATTTTTATCAGCATTTTCAATTAATGATTGAATTGAAACCGTCAAATAGGGCGTAAAATCATCATTTACAGTAAAAAATACAGGTATTTCTTCACTCATTTTCTTTCTCCTTATCAAATTTTTTATTTTGTAACACATAAACGTCTAACTGCTTCAGCATAAATTTCCATTGCTTTAGTGAAATCAGCAACTGACCATTGTTCATCCATTTGATGCATATAGTCAGGAGTTGTAGGTAACATTCCACCAAACGCAACACAATTATGCATAGTTCTAGCAAATGTTGCTCCGCCTGAGATTTGTGGCTCAGCATCTTGGTCGCCAGTTTCATTACGATAAACATCCATTAATGTTTGAACTAATTCAGAGTCTACTGGAACATGTAATGGAGCTAAATAATCATAGTGTTTATATTTTAACTCAAATTCAGCAACTTTATCACTTAATTTTTGAATTAATTTATCGTGATCAATTGTCGAAGGGATTCGCATATCAATTTGCATCCGAGTTTCCTTTTCATTAATTTCTAAACTTGAAATATTAAATGTTAAATGGCCAGTTTCATCTTCAACATCGCCTAATAAATTTGTACCAGTAGCATCTTGTTTGAAACATTTTCCAATAAAATCCAATGGTTTAAATCCATCAAAAACTTTATCTAATGCCATACCTAAACGTAACACTGCATTTACACCTTGAGGAGCTAACATCGCATGGATAGTTTTTCCTAACACTACAATTCCATCATCTTTAGTTTCATATTCAAATCCAAAATCATCTAAAGCTTGCTTGACTTCAGCTAACTTTGCACCATTATAAAATGCTTGTGCTGGTACAGCATTAAATGCACCTTTATCATCTACTTTAATTTCAGCTGATCCAGGGCCAATTAAATATGCTTGTTGCAATCCTTTTTCTGCATATGTAACAGGAAATTCTGCATCAGGAGAGAAACCCATTGAGATTTGATCTTCTTTTTGGTTGTATTCTTCAATTCCACGCCATAAAATTTCTTCATCAGTTCCAAAGATAAAACGAATACGCTTATTAAATTTATATCCGGCATCCATCAAAGCCTTTACAGCATATAGCGCAGCAACAACAGGGCCCTTATCATCTTGAGCACCACGGCCATAAATCATTCCATCTTCTACAATTCCTTGATAGGGATTATGTTTCCATTCGTCAATATTTTCGGCAGGAACTGTATCTAAATGCCCGATTATTCCAAAAATTTCATCACCAGAACCAATTTCAGCATAACCATAATAACCATCTGGATCTTCATATGTATCAAAGCCCAAATTTTTGCAAATTTCCATCATTTTATCTAAAGCTAATCGAATATTTTTACCAAAAGGAGCATTTTCTTCAGCTTTATCATTATAAGAAGGTTGAGAAATCAGTTCCTTCAAAGTATTCAATGCTTGATTTTGAATATTTTCAGTAATTAAGTTTGCCATTTGAATCGTCCTTTCTAATCAAATTTAAATTACAGCTAAAATTCCTAGATAAACACATGTAACTACAAATAAAATTACCATTAATTTAGCAATCCATTTCCACCACTTACTAATATTTACACGCGCAATTGCTAAAGCGCCCATGATTACAGCAGAAGTTGGAGTAATCAAGTTTACCCAGCCTGAAGCAGCTTGGAAAGCTGTTACAATTACATTACCTGCAACATGGGCAAATTCACCTAATGGTCCAATAATCCCCATTGTTGCAGAGGCTAAGCCTGAAGTTGATGGAATTAAGAATGACATTGGAATATAGAAAATATATGCAATAATACTAAATGCACTGCTTGAAAGATGTTGTAATCCCATTTCTCCCCAATGCAATACAGTATCTGTGATCATTCCGTTATTCATAATTACTTGAATTCCGCGTGCAACAGCAACAATCATTGCTACACTAATAAAATCTGCCATTCCGCTTAAAAATGTATCGACAAATTCTTTTTCACTCATATGATATACAAACATAATCAAAACTGACATGAATAAGAATAACATTGTAATTTCACTAAAATACCATGAACCGAATGGAGTAAGGTCTTTTCCAATTAAAGCACCTAAAAATGGCACATTTGTTAACCATTTAGCAAATGAATTAAAGAATGTAAAATGTTTATTAATGCTATCCCATGGAATTAATCCTAAAACCATAATAAAGAATGTAATTCCAAAAATTGCAATTACTGCTTTTTGACGACCGGTCATTTTAACATCTTCACGTGTCATTGCATCGATATCAAAGTGTTTTAAATCAGCTTCTCGTTGATCGTAGATAATTGACTTTTTAGGATCTTTTTCAATTTTTGAAGCATAACTATATACATACCAAATACTGATACCTAAAGTAATCACTAATAAAATAACACGTGACATTAATCCATCACCAGGAGAAATTCCTAAACTTTGTGAAGCTACTCCCGTGGCAAACGGATTAACCGTTGATGCTAAACATCCAACTTGAGAACCAATGATAACTATTCCTAATGCAACCATTGAATCAAAACCACAGCTAATCATCACTGGAATTAATAATGGATAAAAAGCCATTGTTTCCTCTGCCATTCCGAATGTAGTCCCACCAAGAGCGAACAAAATCATTAAAACCGGAATTAATGCTTTTTCTTTACCGCGATACTTACTTACAATCGATCCAATTCCTTGATCCAAAGCATTTGTTTTATTAACAACAGCTAAGAAACCACCAATTACCAAAATAAATAATGAAATTGAAATTGCACCTTCTGTACTCTTATCACCAATCATTCCGATAATAGGGGCCATAAAAACATCCCAAATTCCTTGTGGATGTTGTGCAACTCGATGATATGAACCAGCGATAATGCTGCCATCTTTTAATTTATATGCACCGGCAGGAATTATCCATGACAAAACAGCCATTAAAATAATTAATAAAAATAAAATGGTAAATGCAGAAGGCATCTTAAAATGATGCTTCTTTTTTTGTTGATCCATAAAAGACCTCCTTAAATCCTACTGTAATATTATTATATCAAAAAAATGAGATCTTAAGGAAAAGCTTCTAATAATATTAATTATATTGTTAAGCATCACTAATTTTTATTTGTATTTTGAAAACTATTTATGTTTTAAAAGATAATTTTCACCCCAAACACGCATTGATTCGCCTAAATCACTTAATTGATATTCTGCATGAGGAGGAACTTCTGGATAAACAGTTCGGATAATAATCCTATCTGCTTCCATTTCTCGTAAATTGGATATTAAGACTTTTTGACTAATTCCCTGAATACTTTTTTCAATTCATTAAAACGATGTGGCCCTTGTAATAAATCACGCATAATTAAAATTTTCCATTTTGCACCAATTAGATTAACGGTAGTTTCAACAGGACAAACTAATTGATTTCTCTGCTTACTGCAGAATTTGCGCAAAAATATCACTTAGAGGATATCAGCAATTTAATACCAATTGAAAATCATATTAGTGCAGGATTCGATACCGATTTTGCACATCAAAATGATGGATATCTTGAACTTAGCAAAAAATACAATATTACTTTTGCCAATAAAATAATGGATCCTAGTATTAAATATAAAACCATTGGTGAGCATAGGATCAACTTAATTGATGGATATACAACTGATGCACAAATTAAGAAGCATCATTTAGTTATGTTACAAGATAATATGCATTTTTCTCACCATATCAAGGTGCGCCTTTAATGAAAACATTCTTTGCACGAAGGCATCCTCAAGTTGTAAAAAGCTTAAATAAACTTCATCATCAAATTTCAACTAACGATATGCAAGAAATGAATTATCAAATTGTCGTTAAACATCAAAAAGTAACAGCGGTTGCACATAATTATTTAATTACAGTTTTTCATAATACTAATACATTGAAGTAAAACATATAATTTAACTGATTGAATTAACGAATTTGAAAATGTATTACTTACAGTTCAAACTAATAATATTAAAAGTTTTATCTTTATTGGATTTTTTATAGACCTAGAAAATAATCCTTTTAAGATGAGTCCATTTTATGCATATGTTCCTCGAAGAATTGCAAATACACATTTAAATTACACAATCATCAAATTGGGTACAGTCCTGTAAGTAATGCTGATTTTGGTAAAATCTATCATGATCCTGAACTTGCTACAATGTATTTAGCAGTCGCTCAGGAATTATTAGACTGTATTACAAATGATCTTGAAAAGTTAATTGAGCAATCACCAGTGTCGTTGAAGTAATTTTTATTACAAAATTTTCCTCAAACAACTAAGACAGTATGATAAAAGTATTATTACAAATATGGTAAGAGAAAATACAAATTTTAAGTCATATTAATGATATACATATAAAATCTTATTGAGATTAGCTAAAAGATATTAGATTACATTTAACATAAGATGAAAAAGAAAGAATTTTGAGGATAGTGTAAATGAGATTATTTGGACATAAATTTTAGTTTTAAAAGCCATTTTAGATGGATAAATCAATTCTGGAAAGGTCTTTATCCAATATACGAAACATACCATATCAACCCAAAAGCAATTAAGATTTTAATTAAAATAAATTAATTATAAATTATATAAAGGAAATCCTCGCTACTGAAAAATGGTGGAGATTTTATATCACAATGATTAGTTAATTTGTTAAAATAAAAATAACAAATTAAGGACGGGGAGAAAAATGACTAAAATTTTTATAGTTGAAGACGATCAATTGATTTTGCAAGAAATCATTCAGGGACTAAATAAGTGGAACTATCAAACCGAAACGGTAAACGATTGGCAAAATATCCAGGCTGAAATATCCCAAGTCAAGCCTGATTTGATTACAATGGATATTTCATTACCAACCTTTAACGGTTTTTATTGGACTGAACAAATTCGGCAAATCTCAAATGCACCAATTATTTTTTTAACCGCACAAAAGACCAATAACGACGGCGTCCGTGCATTAACAGCAGGGGCAAATGATTTTATC
>DXFP01000048.1 GCA_019114385.1 Candidatus Ligilactobacillus excrementigallinarum
TTTATTTTTAATAATTTTATTAGTTGTATATTAACAAACTGATTTAGTAATTTCTACTAAAAATTTAAAGATAATACTTTAATTGTTTTAAATAATAAAAAGAGAGCTTCTCATCAGCTCCCAAAAGTTCAATTTACAATTGAATAATACTTTCAATATATTCATCCATAAAGTTCCAATTTATTTTACCGTTAGCTTCCACAGGTAACTTAATTTTCTGATGCATCAACCTATCAGAAGTTACTTTGTTTGCATGTCCATATTTATTTTCCTGATGTATGATACATACAGATATGAACATTTTTTCGGCGTTTGAAAGTTTCGCTTTGCCTATTAGATTTGTTACATCTTGAGTAGCGGTATACCTATAATTATGGTAAAATGCCCTGCCTGCCGCACCATCACCATTATTAACGACTGAGATACAATTTTTTATTGTTTTTGTTTCAGGAACATTCACAAATTTATCAAATCCATTGTCTTGTTTTCTTGCAGAGATAAGTGGAATACTACCATTATAAAGTTTACTTTTTGCTCCTGCATTACCACGTTTTGCTTCACTAAAAATATCCGACAAGCTAAATTCTTTCCATTCAACATTCGTTAATTTTAACGGTGTATTTTTTATAAGTTGTTTATCTTTCCTATGTTCCAATTCTTTTAAATTATAATAAAATGCCCCATTCATATACTCCCAATCAGGTTCTCCATTAGATAATGTTGGCAATAATATACTTTTTGCCTTTAATCTACCAAACGTTGCCCCATTGCCACCCCAGTTCAAAACGGTAAGCTGTTTTTTTATTAAAGGAATCAAAAACATTGCGATACTTTCAGTCATATATGGACTTTCTAAAATTTGAATATTTTGCCCTGTATAAAAATGTTTGGTTGATAAAAAACTGTTTAGGTGTCTAAACCTATTGAAATGACATTTCCTTTATCGTAATTTTTAGCTTGAATAGAGACAAAAGAGTCTATTCCATTATTTTTGTCTGTTCTCGTAACATAAGCAATTTTTTTGCCGTTATTTTGTACTATATTTTTCTTATCAATCCCAGACGAAGTAGAGTGAAGATTGAAATACTTTTCATTTCCTAGAGAAAATGGTCTCCAGATTAATTTGTTACTCAAACATATTACCTTTTCCTTCTATCGTCATTCTATACTTAAATGTGAATCTAATAAAAAATCACCTAATCAGCATAGATTCTCTTGGAATTTTCTAACAGATTAATTAACAAATCTGCATTTCGATAAATATTTAAATTTGTTTCTTATATTTTTTATATAACATCCTTCCGTTAAAAATTAAGAATATAATCAGCGATACTGTCCAAGCAATCCGTGCAAGAATACTATACCCATAGCTAATCACAATCTTATTTTCCCCATCAACCAGGTTTACTTGCGTTGCGCCATCCGTCGCAGCATTAGGAATTTGAGAAATCCCATTCTGAATTAACTTTTCACCAGGAAATGCATAAACTGGAAGAATAGCCGTGGCCTCATCATTTGATTTAAATTCATACGATATCATATTTGAACTAACTTTATGTTTTACTGGGACCCATTGTTGGTTCACACAAATTAATTGTGATGAAACATTACCGTCGTCATTATTTGAAGATGCTGGATTATAGTCTCCATAACCATTAAAAGATACATTTTTAGTTATTCCTCGAACATAAACCGTATTATCATTTCCATTATTGTTTCCATTCCACTTATATACATCGTTCATAACTCCCCAATGAGAAACAACAATTATTAAAATCAAAAAGAATAATACAACTTTAGATTGTTTATTAGAATGGTTTAACTCATAGTCTTTCATCAATTCACTTGCAGTAACACATAACAATAATGTTGCTACAGTAATGAATCTCCAAGGAAACTGAAGCATTCCAAACTGCTTTTGAAAAATTCCCCACGGGAAAAGGGTCGTTGAAATAAATGTAAAAAAAGCTGTTCCAATCAGAGTATCTTTGAAAAAGCCTTCAATTTTCTTTATGTTTAATAAAATGGCAATTATAACAACTAAAAAAACTGCTCCATATAAATCACGCGTTGTAGCCGTGTTTTGCAATGACCATTCCCACAGTTGAATCGGCTTTAGTGCACAAACATACAGATCATAAGATTGCGGGCCATTAATTTTAACTGTTGCCATAACTTGAAGCATTGGTACTAAGAAGCCTAGCCCTAAGAGAATCGACATCCCTCCAGCTTTTAAGAGGCTAACTAACCGATTAATATTAAATCGTCTATGAATAATGCTTAAGATTGCAAAAAACGCAACCATTACAGAAGCAATAATCAAAGACAAAACGTGGGTATAAACTAATAACGTCATCCCCACAACGAGCGTTTTCCAATACGGTTTTTCCAAATAAAACAATCGATATATTCCAAGCAAAACAATTGGAAAAATGGTCAACGATACTGCTTCACCAACATCAGCACGGCAATATATATCAGATGTCCTGCAAATAGCAAATGCATATAAAACAGCACCTAAAATTGATGACAGGTTCTTTTGTTTCATGTGCCTTAAACATTGATATGTAATTTCAAGCGTTGCAAAAGTTAAAATTAAAAAGTAAATATAGTACCCACCCACAATACTTCCTGTTAATTTTATGAGCCAATACATCGGATAAACCGTTGCCCAAGGGTACATTAAATTTACGATTTGCCCAGTGTGATTATAATAATGAAAATTTACTGGGGAATGCCAAATATTCGATAAACTCATAATCCGCGAAAAATGAAATTCACCATCCACATCGGCTTTTAGTATTAAGTGCCCTTTTGTATTGAAGAAAAAGATCAAATAACAAAAACTAAGAATAACAAATCCTAAAATTCGAACAATGTTAGCTTTCGTTTGATAATCTAAATGAACTCTCTTTTTTTCACCGTCTTGCACCTTACTCACTCCTTACAGAAATAAAAATAAGTAGCTCTAATTATACATTAGCCTAATAATATATACAAAATTTTTATATAATCTTACAATCCCCTGCTAAACAGTGATACACTTCTAAAGGAATTAATTTGAAAGAGGGAAAAATATGCGTATCCTTATTATGATTAGTATAATTATAATCATTCTTGCAATTGGATTTTTAACATATCAAATGCGCGATCGTTTAACAAAATGGCAACAGATCTTGACATCACTAAGTTTATTATTCTTAACATTCTTTGAATTTTTCCGTCTCGGAAGCATCCCCGGGCTTTTTGGAGATGAAGCATATTCAATGTATGATAGTTGGTCAATTGCACATTATGGTGTTGATCGTAACTTAATGCACAATGCAATTTATTCATTAACATCTGGTGGACAATCTGTATTGTATGAACATCTAACTGTTCCGCTTATGAAAATTTTTGGAATGAATATAACCGCTTTTCGTTTTCCAATAGCCTTGTTTGCTGTCATTAGTATTATTATTCTGGTTTATGCATTATATAGAAATAAAATCAATTCGAACGTTATCGCCGGAGTGGCATTCACAATGTCTACTGCTCAGTGGCTTCTAATGTATTGTCACTGGGCAATGGATTGCAATGTGATCGTCCCAATGTTTATTTTAACTATTGATTTTATCTTACTCGGTTTAGCTGGTAAAAAGTATCATTTTTACATTGGCTTTATTTTAATGGCTTTACTTGCATATTGTTACATTGGTGCATGGATTGCATTACCATTTATGTACATATTCACTCTTCTTTTCTTAAAAAAGAAAGGGAAAATTTCAAATAAAGACATTATCGCACTAATTATCATTAGCATAGTTATCTTAATTCCGATATTAACTTACACGGCAGTTCAATTTCTTGGATTACCGGCATTCAAATTCTTATGGTTTAGTGTTGCACCTCTACCTGCAACTCGAGCTGTAAATTCATTGATATCATTTAAGGGAAATGTTTTAAACACTATTATTTCTAACATTATTGCTGGAATATCAACGTTGGCTACTGGAGTGGTTAACAGTGATACTAGTTCATATACTTCAATTCCAAAATATCAGTTGTTCTATCTGATTAACTTTATATTTTTTGTCTACGCAATTGTTAATTTTTGGAAAAATCGCAAACAAAATTCTGATGAAATCAATTATTTAATGGGGATTTCAATTACAATGTTTCCAATTGTTATTTTAGTTAAATCAGGATTTTGGCACTGGCCAATCGTTTATGTTTTAACGAGTTTATGGAGTGGATTTGGATTAGGACTTTTCTTTAAAAACAATTCTCACAAATCTCTTAAAATTTTTATTTTCGGACTGTTATTAGTTGAAACTGGATTATTTACGGGGTATTATTTTGGAAATTATCCTCATGATGAAATTAAAGCTAACCAACTTGGAGGCTACTCGATTAATACAACCCAATCCAAACATTTTATCAATGAGTTAAAGAAACTTAACGTAAATACATATTATGGTATTCCATTTTTCAATGAAAGTTATATGGGATACTTAATTCCAACTAATCCATATGATTTAAATAAATTGAATGAAAAATGGCAAAATAATTTGCCTAAGACGATTCAACCTGGTTCAGCAGCATACATCGTTCCCACTAGTCAAATAAACAATTATCCTAATTTACAATCATTACCTTCAAAGAATATGGAAGTAAATTACGTTAAATACACTGTCTATTACAATCAAAATAACGATTAATAATATTATAATACCGGCAAATTTAAAATTTTGCCGGTATTATTTTACTCATTTCTGATAATTAAAACATTTTAAAAATTATGACATTAGTAATATTAAATATCATCTAGTTTAAAGATTATTAAAATTTATCTGTATAATCCATCCTCTTCAATCGTGAATCGAGGACGAGCTTTCACTTCAGAATAAATTTTACCGATATATTCACCAATCATGCTAATACAGATTAGTTGAACACCGCCAAGTTCCTTAACGGCTTCCGGCAGTACTTCTTCTTCGTTGTAACATGGAACAACATTGTTAGCATTTTTTCTTCTTTCATTACTTGACCTTTCAATCCAGTAACTATTGTACAAGAAAAGATTGTGAAATATATTTTACAAATAATTTCTCTTCATACTCATTAAAAAAAGCAACTTCTCCGTACAGCGAAATTGCTTAAATATCAGCATTAGTTACCTCAAATTAATTGTAAAAAAATTTTGATTAAACGTCAAATACTTCTCGCTGGATTATCATTGATTTTTCATAAAAAAAGGATGAAACACTTCTCCGTGTTCCACCCCTTTACAATTATTTACTTCTGCTGAATTTGCTAAAAACAAATGAAATTGCATTAAAAATCAAAATTCTGACATAATCGATCAGAGAACAAATGATGAAAATCAATGGACATACAATTACCACCGTAATCAAATAGTGCTTTACATTTGGAACTAACAAAGCTGGCATTTTAATCCACTTCAGCCAAATCATTCGTTCCATGATTGGATTATCGTGAATCAAATAAACTCCAAGGGTAGTTGCCGCAATTGTATTGATCAACCGATTGTGTATTCTTGAAAAGCAGAATAAGTCCCGTTACTATTAAAGCGATCGAAGGACTGAATTGGCCTGCAATGTTAATAAAACTATTGTGATAGAACTGTTGATTATGCGTCGTTATACCCGTGTAATCATAGTAGCGCCACTAAAGCAATCTTGGCAATTGTCAAGAATGTTCCTAAAAGGCATTCATACTTCATGCCGTAAAATCGGATACAATTCCCGATAAGATAGAGACTACCAACTGACCGTACCAGCCATAACTTCCAAAATTTGGGACCAGCGTTGGAACCAACGTAAACGTGATGGCAATAATGATAATCAGGTTACGGTATTGCTGCCGGGATAATATCATGTAACGCAACATTGATGTATAGATAAACCAAATACAATAGGATATATTCACTTACAAACCAATAACTGTTATAGAAAGGCAGTAAAAACGTTTGTTGAAGAACAATCGTACTCTTTGGATTAACCCACTTAAAGTGCGCAGCAACAAAGTAAATGATGATTGAGTAAAGATAAACTTGGACGATCAGCATCAAAATATTTTTGAAAGATTTCTTTCCGTTAATCGAAGAATTTACTAAGAAATAGCCTGAAATCATTACGAAAATTCCAAACGCAACCTTTCCCAGCGTTGCAATCATCTGCCCCGTAAAGGTCGTTAACCAAACTTTAGTAGCAACTGGCGCCAGCCACCAATACTTGTATTATTATTCAACAATCCGTGAACAACTGAATGGTGGGAGATAATGAAAAGCATTGCGATAATTTTCAATAATTCAAAGTTCGAATTTCTCTCTTTCTTTAATCCCACAATTACACCTCTAATTATTTATGTATCAAATGAAAGATTGACTAAAGGTCAAATATTTTTAATAATTTTATCTCATCAAAAAAATGGAACGCAACACTACGCTCCACTGTACAATCATTAATTTGATATTCTTATTTTATCCTTAATTCTTCATAAATCAAGTTTGATTTAAAGTTTTATGGCGTTACCACTTTTTCTTTATTGCATGGCGGTTTCTTTCAGGATCCTTAGAAGTTAAAATGCTGCTAATTAAATCCTTAATCTTATCCGGCAAATCTTCCCAAAGAAAATCAACCAGAACGATATAGCTCATCCATAAACCTAAAATCAATTCAATTAATTCACATCCCCACTCAATTAACTGATTTAAAGCCGTACTTTGATTTTTACTATACACTCCACTGCTTATATGAGAATACGATGAATGGTGACCATGCCAATCCTGAGGAATTAAATAGTTAAATGTATCCTTTACCCTTGATCCAAAAGTTTCGCCACCGTCACTTGCTACTGAATCGTCGCCATCATCAAAATCATCATGTCCAGCTCCTCCATCGTCATCATGAAATACGATGTGATCCCCGCCAAAGTCCCCTCCACCATCATCATGAAAGCCCTTTGCCAAAGCAACCCTTGGCGTTAAAATCGTCAACAAAACAATCCCAATTACAATCCACTTATTCTTTTTCAATCACTTGGTCTCCTTTAAAATCTCCCTAAATTCTTACATAACATAATAAGAGTATCAATTACAAATATAAAATTCAATGTTCAAAAATAGCCTGCAACTATCTTATCTATCTTTCCCAATTACTAAAAAATTTCACGTCCCTGTGGCTTTCCCCAATCTACCATTTCCGGAACATCATATTTTTATAGTACTTGTCAGGATCAAAATTTTTAAACAACTCATCAACTACGTCGGGTTCTTTTTGCTTCTCTAAAATGATCTTATTGTTTTCATCGTTCACTGTAATCATCTGTTAATCGCTTCAACGCATTATATACAGATTTATTTTTCAAAACCGCTTCAGTTGCTTCCTTTACTCGTTTATCATGATTACCTATTTTGTGATATTCATATCATCTAAGTGAATAATTGAATCAATATTTTTTATTTCTATTCTTTTCATACTATATCCCCTATGTTTTATATCATCCATACACTCAGTAAATCTTATTTTTACATCAATAATATTGGGATATTTCTACCACTATGTATGGGACTCTTAATTATTTTGATTAGCACAGAAAATCAATATGTAAAATTAATTGTGTAATAAAAAAGCTATCAACGTGTGGCCGACTGCAAATAAACATGCAACTTACATCTCCTATCTCCGCTTTGCGGAATGCACGGTTACACACGAATTACTATTAACTTTACTTTATACATATAACCAATTACTATCATAGGAAAAAATGATAAGTACCCGTTATTTAAAAAATAGGCAATCTCGTTATCGTTATTATAACGAAATTGCCTAAACGAACCTCCCGCTTTAAAGACGCAGCTCTTACTGAAAGTATTAATCTTTAGCTTTTTATACTAACATCTAAATTTCATCTTGTAAAAAAGCCTATGAACGTTAAATTCATAGACTTCATTCTCTACCTAAAACATATTATCAAACAAACTCAACTGGTTTTCATCCGGGTAACCTGAAAATATTTGCTCGATTCTATCAGTGCTTTTCTTCCTATTATATATGCATTATTTGCCTAATTTTATTCTGTTATATCTTATGGAATTGTTTTAGATGTGGGTTATCCGTGTGGGTTATTAAAAATTAAATACTTTGTGTGGGTTATAGAAATAAAGACTTGCTATTTAGCAAGCTTTTATTAATAACACGAAGTCATATGATTGTTTTTATCTTTGTGATCATATGAATGTTTAATTTTATATCCGATTGTATCAATTAAGTGTTGAATAAAACTTGTAGTAATAATTTCTAAATTCTTTTGATTTCCTAATGCCGTTTCAATAAATTTTTCTGCCTTAGCTTTGGTACTGAACTTAATTGCTTCAGTTGTATCATCTCGATATGAATTGTCTCCCTTAATTTCTTCAGCAGTTTTCCAACAAATATGTTCTGTTTTATCATTCATATAATTCCACTTTGAACAAACAGTATCATTAACTGGGTTAATGATGAGATACATAAAATACACTTCCTTAATTATTACAATTCTAAAGTTTTTATCAAGACCTTAATTTTTATTTAAATAATAACATCATCACCCATAAATGTAAAACGATTTCAAAAATTTATTTATAAAAAATAAACCCTACGTAATTAAACGTAGAGTTCAGTATAGGGTATAAATCAGTCGATATTGATTAGGGATTAGATTACCGACTGAAAACTAAAAAGATGTAAGAAGAGCTTTACTGCTCTCCATGAGAAAGTATATATATATATATATATATCAGTCAATAATTTTTTTTATTAAGATTTTTGAATATAATATTCGGACGAATATGAAGAGTATTATTACATATTCAAAAAGCCCTACCGTTAATTAAAACGATAGGACTTGGTGAGTAAGTTCAACTAAAACGGAGATTACTAACTTAACTACGTAATATTCTATTTAAATAAATCAATTAAAAATTCAAATACATTAAATGGCTTATCTCCTGTTTGTGGCAATTTAGTATTCTTTCCATTTTCGTTATTAATTTTATCTCCTGATGAAACTTTAGTATTGTTTGTTATATTTTCACCGTTAGAAGATATATCGTTTTTATCACTGTTATTAACCAAAGTGTCATTTAAACTTGCGTTATTATTTGATGATGAATTCCTTTTGCTTGAATTCAAATCTTTACTTGATGACGAACTCTTTACGCTTGAGCTTGAATCCTTACTTGATGACGAACTCTTTACGCTTGAACTTGAATCTTTACTTGATGACGAACTCTTTACGCTTGAGCTTGAACTCTTGCTTGATGACGAACTCTTTACGCTTGAGCTTGAATCCTTACTTGATGACGAACTCTTTACGCTTGAACTTGAATCTTTACTTGATGATGAGCTCTTGATACTTGAGCTTGAACTCTTACTTGATGACGAACTCTTTACGCTTGAGCTTGAATCCTTACTTGATGACGAACTCTTTACACTTGAGCTTGAACTCTTACTTGATGATGAGCTCTTGATACTTGAGCTACTTCCGTCTGATAAGTTGTTCTTACCACAAATTGGAATATCATCAATATAAAGTGTACCATCAAACTTATATCCCTCTGGTGCTTTAGTATTATAAATTTCAAAATGTATTGAACGACTATGTTTCCCCCACGATGCTACTCCAACAGGAATACTATCACTATAACCAATAGGATCCCACATTCTAGCATCAATTTTAACTTCTCCAGCTTCTTTTGTATAAAGATTAGGATACAATTCTTCGTCATGACTCCAGTTTTCAATACGATCCAAGCTAATAACAAAATTTACTTTACCATTTTTAATATTTGCTAATTCTTTATATGGAACTGGCCATCCATCATCTCCATAAACAAGTTGGTCTATTCCATAAACTTTAGGAGAATTTGTACTAATCGAACTAATGCTTGATGAAGATACACTTTTCGATTCTAGTGAAGCTGATACATGATTATCCTTTATTAGTAAACTACTTCTAGCACTATCTGCCCTAACTGACCCCATAATTTGTGGAACAATTAACGTACCCATTAAAACACTACTCAAAACAAATTTTTTCATTTAATCACTCTTTCTTAGGTTTTCCCAACCCATAATAAATATACCAAGATTAAGTAAAGTAATAAATTTTAGTTTATATCTTTATGTAATATTTTCACTTGGCTTTTTAAGTATAAATGTTAGCATTATATACCGTCAATAATATTTAACAAAATAATTTTATGAAAAAGTGGGGCATACTCTTAAAGAGTATGCCCCGCTTCCAATCATTAATTTGATACTAATATTTTAATGTTTCTCCTGTATAAATCAAATTAGCGTTACTAATTCCATTTTTTGCAACAAGATACGATACTGATACGCCTAATCGATTGGCAATACTTGAAAGAGTATCGCCGGAATGAACAGTGTAATAATGATTATTATTTACCGTTCTTGTTCCATATTCAGCACCACCCATGATTCCGGCACAGACGTAATGATATGAACCGCTGTAACTCATATACCGTAACCATACATATTGACCTTTGATATAAACATGATCGTATGTCAGTGTTTCATTAGGTGCATATGAACCAACAATGCTTGAATCAATACTTGGAGCTGTCCGAATGTTCAACGTTGTATTTGTCGTGAATGCTCCATTCTGTGCATAATCTTCATCGCTTGTAGTATTTACGTTCGCATTGTTCTTTGTTGTGTTCATTTGATTCTGTTGTTTACCTGTGTTCTTACCTACATTATGTGTATCTCCGTTTGAAATAACAGCATTCTTATTTTGCCCGCCAGTAAAGAAATTATCGTAAAGTTGACTAACATCAAACTTTCCGTATGACCCATTAAAATACTGGTCTGACCGGAATTGCCATGCATGTCCATGAGTAAATAAATCACGATTTAAATTGAATGGATATGAAGCAATCCAGCCAATATCTTTCCATGGTAGAACACTATCACCCCATGAACTCATGCTATATACGGTAAAACGGTAGCCAGCACTTTCAACAATCTGTTGCATTGCTGAAATACACAAATCATTTTCTCCAGTGCTTAATCCCCGTTGTTGTGAACTTTCGATGTCAGCACACA
>DXFP01000049.1 GCA_019114385.1 Candidatus Ligilactobacillus excrementigallinarum
GGCTCAGTATGATATGAGCCTCTTCTTGATGAATTTAATGATGAATATAAGGTTTCAAATCACTTCAAACCTTATACATTAATTCTATTGAATTTAATTTTTATAATCAATTAATAAACCATTAATACAAATATCCTGTGCAAATCAATTATTTTGCTTTTACACTTGAAAAATAAACTTTATGACTTCTGGGAAATTCGCGACCAAATGCTGTTTTTAAAGTTCTTTTAGCATTTGAGTCATCTAAATCAATAGTTTCGTTATAATAACCACTTTCAATTAATTGAGCTGCATTTTCAGTTAGCTTTACGATTACAGAACGGTCTTTTTTGAATGTATAAAATTGAAGTTCTGCAAAACGTCTTTTTTTTAGATTTGAAATTGCTGTCTTTTGCGCTTGTTTAAGTTCGACTAATTTCATTTTTTTATTACTTCCTTTACCACTTTTGTAAATTATTTGCCGCCTAAAAAATGTTCTAATTCGTGTGTAAAATCTGCTTTTACGATATTTGTCGTTAGGTAACAAATATTTATCTTCTCATCAACTCTTGTAAATGCAACTCTAATTGGTGGTAATTGTGGTGGATTAACCCGGCATTCATAACATTTTTGATGATTTACCTCAATGCGGGTTGCTAATTTTACTTTTGAAAAATCGTTTTCCATTTGTCTAGTTAATTGTTTTTCAATTGTTTTCTTAATAATTTTTTCTTGATGACGATATGTTTTAAAGACTTTTCGACATCCTTTATTATCATAATTAAATTTATAATCTGCCACAATAAATCCTTCCTTAAATCTTTAATACTTTATATTTTAGCATTAAATAATTAGTGACGACAGTAAAACCAATTCTTAGCTTATTGATAAATTTTATAATGTAATAAGGCTTTTAAATTACATTAAATTGATTTTTAAACTACAATAAAAGAGAAGAAACAGGTGAAAAATTTTGAATAATATATTAACTGAATTAGATAAATTAACGAATAAGATCTGTGAAGAATGGAAAAAGAATAACAGCATTGTGAGTCAAACAATCACTCAAATGGCAAAATTAAATGTTGAGTTGACGCATACATTTTTCGAATTAGTTGAGAATGGGTTTCCAATCGCTGCTCAAATAATCGCACGTCCAGTATACGAACGTAGTGTTTTCTTACAATTTATTTTGCATGATAGACGGGAAATTAGTTCTCGAGCATTGCTGTTTTATCATTCAAGTAGATTACGTCAATATTTATGGTTAAATTATATTTTACGTGATCCAGAAAATTTTAAATCATTCACTAAAGAATACAACAAGTATCAAAAACAAAATCAAGATTTTATCCAAAAACAAAATATTTCATTAAAAAAATGGGTACAAAATCAAATTGAAAATGAAAAACAGGCATTTAATCGAATTGAAGAGTTAGTCAAATATTGTGATATTCAGCACTTCGAAAAAGATGAACGTAGAAAAACATGGTATCGGTTAGACCCCGACACTTTTGGAGGCAAATTAAAAATTTCAACACTTTCAGATGTTTCAAAATATGTATTAAATGATCACCAAAACTACTACTATAATCTATTTTATGGAATTGATTCTCTGTTTACACATGGCTACTTAATTTCAAACTTACTAAATCAACAAATCAATGAATTTAAAGTCGCTTTATTAAAGCTTTGTGTACAAAATTTGAATAGCTTAACTAAGTTTCTTAATTTAGACAATGATTTCGTTAAGCGATTAAAACAACTAAATTTGAAAATTAACCAATTACGTTTAAATAAACCTGTATTAAATTTGAGAGAACTTGAGCAAACAAAATCAAATGAACAATTATTAGGCGAATTTAAAACTCAAATCCAACAAAATTTTGATGCATATTCTTATTTGGAAAAGCATCAACAAAATTACGCATTACATGTTTTACTACGGACAATCAATGAACAAGTAATGAGTTGGCGTTGGATGAATCTTGATCATCCTGAAAATCGAATTCAAATGTTTGCCCTTACTAGCGAAATACAAACGATTTCTGATTTATATCGTTTGTGTGTCCCAAATTCACCGCAACAGGCGAAGTTATCACAATTACGACGTGATAAAAAAGATAAATATGATGAATTAGCAAGCGATTTAATGCGTGAAAGAACTTATCATAAAGACAAGCAAAAACGACGCTGGTTTGTATTAGAACACGAACAACAAACGGTACACTCAATGCATCAACTTGAACATGTAATTTTTAAATCTGAAGGTGAATTTTGCTATTTATTTGCTAATGGTTTTTTGTCTGTACATGTCCATGGCATTAATCTAGAACTACCATTTAAAGAAAATGGCAAAGACGTTTTTCTATTAGGTGGAGTTGATGAATGTTACACATGTCATACAGTAGTTCAAAAATTATGGCAGATGTTTACAAGGAATGACACAAATGAAAGTAATTAGTAAGACAGCAGTAAAAGTTCAATTGGAAAAAAGTTTCAAGACATACTCAAACTGCCATGCAACAATTACCAACTATAAACAAGATCGACAAATTGATATAATAAAAAATCAAACTGATTTTGTTTATCGTGAAAATGGTTTTGAAAGAATTCGTAAAAAGAATTTAAATAAAGCAAAAGTGATAAACTTAGTACAAAAACAAATTGCAGTTGAATTTCCAAATAGTAAAAAGATATATTATATAATTAAATGAAAAAGAAGGCATGATAAAACGACAAAAATAAATATGCAAAAAGATAAATCAAGTGAATCATAGAATTTAGATTTGTAAGATTTCGAACCTAAAGGCATAGCTTTAGTAACAGAGAATGGACACACGTCCCAATCTCTGTTTTTTTATCATCTGAAATTTATTAAAATAATCTAGATATTTTCATAAATGAGTGACACAATATATTTAATATATTTTTTAGAAAGGAGCAGGATGATGTTTCGAATTTTAGCTAAATCAATTCGTGAGAATAAAAAATATTCAATTATCGCACCTATTTTAGTATTTTATCAGGCATTAACAAGTGCAATCGTTCCATTCTTAATGGGAGATTTAATCGATAATGGCATAATGAAGGAAAACTTACATTATATTTGGAATTTAGGATTAATTCTGCTAATGATTGCTATTTCTGGAATTATTGCAGGGACATCTGCAAGCTGGTTGGCAGGGCGAGCCGCCGCGGGTTTTGCTAAAAATTTGCGTCATGATTTGTTTTACCATATTCAAAAATTTGCTTTTGGAGATATTGACCGATTTTCAAGTGCAAGTTTAGTTACCCGTTTAACCACAGATACAAATAATTTACAACAAGCATATCAAGGAATGTTGCGGATTGCAGTACGTGCACCTTCAGTAATGATTTTCGCCTTTATAATGGCATTTATTGTTAGTGTAAAAATGTCAATGATTTTTGTTGTCGTTATTCCAATCTTAGCTTGTGGACTCTTTTTGATAATCAAAAACGCACGTCCATTATTTCATAGAGTTTTTCAACATTACGATAATTTAAATCAAGTCGTACGTGAAGATATTCGAGGAATTCGTGTTGTTAAATCTTACGTACGTCAAGACACTGAAAAAGAAAAATTTAATAATGCTGCAAATGGAATATACAAAATTTTTCTAAAAGCTCAGCAAATAATGGCCTTAAATGCACCATTAATGCAATTGATTGTGAATACCACAATGCTACTTTTATGCTGGTTTGGCGCAAAATTAATTGTTGGCAATCAACTGCAAGATGGTCAATTAGTCAGCATGTTTTCTTACACTATGCAAATTTTAATGAGTTTGAATATGTTATCAATGATTTTTAATCAATTATCTACAGCTGAGGCGTCTGCATCACGTGTTGTAAAAGTTTTAAAAGCTGAACCAACGATTATTTCGCCTCAAAATGGAATAACTACAGTTGAAAATGGAGAAATTAATTTTAAACATGTGACTTTCAGTTATGATAATGATTCTATTAATCCGCAACTTTCTGATATTAATTTAAAAATTAAATCAGGGGAAACAATTGGAATTATTGGAAAAACTGGTTCTGGAAAATCAACATTAATTTCTTTAATTCCACGTCTATATGATGTTTCAACTGGAGAACTATTAGTTGCTGGTAGAAACGTAAAAGACTATAATTTAAAGACATTACGTGACAGTGTTTCTTTAGTTTTACAAGATAATCTTTTGTTTTCCGGGACAATCAAAGAAAATTTAAGATGGGGAAATCCCAATGCAACAGATGAACAAATTATACAAGCATGTAAATGGGCACATGCAGACGAGTTTATTCAAAATTTACCAAACGGTTATGACACATCAATTGAACAAAATGGGGCAAATGTTTCTGGTGGTCAAATGCAACGTCTATGTATCGCTAGAGCGTTGCTTAAACAACCTAAAATCTTAATTCTAGATGACTCAACCAGTGCCGTTGATACACATACAGATGCAGAAATTCGTAAAACTTTCAAAACTAAATTGCCAGACATTACCAAAATAATAATCAGTCAGCGGATTTCATCTATTGCAGATGCAGACCGAATAGTAGTACTTGATCATGGAAAAATTACAGCAATCGGTACCCACGAAGAATTGATTAAAAATAGTAAATTATATCATGATATTTACCAATCGCAACAATATCAAGGAGATGAGAATAATGGCTAAACCAATTCGTCAACGTGGAACGTTAAAAGAAAATCTTCCAACCTTAAAACGGCTATTAAAATATATTTTTTCAGCTTATCCAATAATTATTTTTATCGCTTTCATTGGAATTATTCTGAATGCAGCTGCTGGAGTAATTGGTTCCTTATTCTTACAACGTTTGTTTGACGATTATATTACTCCGCTTGTTAAAAGTAGTAATCCGAATTTTATCCATCTCATTCATGCAATTTTAGTAATGGGAGGAATCTATTTATTGGGCATACTATCTGCAGCATTATATACCCAACTAATGGCTTTGTTGGCACAAAAAATTCAATTAAATTTACGGAAACAAATGTTTTCACATATGCAAAATTTGCCAATTAGTTTCTTCGATCAAAACAACTTTGGCGACTTAATGAGCAGATACACAAATGACATTGATGCTTTGTTACAAATGATTATGCAAAGTTTTCCGCAATTTGTAAGTGCATTATTTAATATTGCATTTGTTACTGCTGGGATGTTATATTTAAGTCCTTTATTAACATTAATTACATTTTCAATTTTCCTAATTAGCATTATTTTTCTGAATTTCTTAAGTAAGCGAAGTTCAAAATATTTTAATTTACAACAGCAAACTATTGGTGCTTTAGATGCCAACATTGAGGAAATATTAAATGGGCAAAAAGTAGTTAAGATTTTTTCACATGAACATCAAGTAGAGCAGCAATTTGACCAATTAAATGCAAAGTGGGCAGATGCATCCGGAAAAGCTAATGGATATGCAACTATGTTATTTCCATTTATGGGAAACTTAGGAACAATTTTATATGTTTTAATTGCAATTGTAGGAGGGATTTTGATTATTAAGGGATACTCAATTCTAACTGTTGGAACTATCGCTGCATTTTTGCAATTAAGCAGATCATTTAGTCGACCAATTGCCCAAATTTCACAACAGTTAAACAATATTATCTTAGCTCTTGCTGGAGCAAAAAGAATTTTTGAATTATTGGATGCTGAAAAAGAAACAGATTTGGGATCAATCGAATTGATTAAGGAGAATCATCAGTTAGAATGGAAAACGTCGACTAAAAACATCCCACTTAAGGGAGATATTAAATTCAATAATGTAACTTTTGGCTATCAAGAAAATCATCCTATTTTGCATAATATTAATCTAGATGTCCATTCTGGGCAAAAGGTAGCATTAGTCGGACCAACTGGTGCAGGTAAAACAACAATTACAAGCATGCTTAATCGTTTTTATGAGATTGATGGAGGAAAAATTACTTATGATGGAATAAATATTCAACAAATTAACAAAAATGCATTACGTCAATCATTAGGAATTGTTTTACAGCAAACAACGTTATTCACTGGTTCAATTATGGAAAACATTCGCTTTGGGCGGTTGGATGCAACTGACGAAGAAGTAATCGAGGCTGCTAAGCTTGCTAATGCTGATTCATTTATTCGAGAACTTCCTCAAAAATACCAAACACAAATCAATGGCGACGATACTGGATTGTCTCAAGGACAACGCCAGTTACTTTCTATTGCACGTGCTGCACTTGCTAATCCCCCAGTAATGATTTTAGATGAAGCTACTTCAAACATTGACACAGAAACTGAAAGAAAAGTTCAAAGTGCAATGGATAAATTAATGCAAGGAAGAACAAGTTTTGTCATCGCACACCGACTATCAACGATTTTTAATTCCGATTTAATTGTCGTCGTTGAAGATGGGCAGATTATTGAACAAGGAACGCATGAAACATTAATAAAAAAACATGGTAAATATTATCAATTATATACTGGAGCAGTAACATTAGAATAATCAAAAATAGTGGAGAAGAAATAAAATATAAAAATCGATGCAATAAGGAATCACTGAGTATCCCGATTTCAATCAAAAAAGACTGGACAGCACATCCAGTCTTTTTTGAATTAATTCATATAATTTCTAGTCATTGGTAATCCAAT
>DXFP01000050.1 GCA_019114385.1 Candidatus Ligilactobacillus excrementigallinarum
ATTTAAAAAGTTTTGTGACTCATAAAATTACTAGCGAATTGACTTCGCAAATGTTAATTGCATCTATTTAAAATAGATTGCCCTGCACATTTGTTTATCGAAACATTGTTCAGTTTTCAAAGATCTATCAATATTTCATTTAACGTTCCGTATTAACGGAACATTTATTATATTATCAAAGTAACAAATGTTTGTCAACAACTTTTTTTATTAATTATTAACACTAATTTGTTATCTCAACTGACAACTTTATAAGTTTATCATCCTAGTTAATGTTTCGTCAACCATTTTTTGCCAAAAAAATTAATATTTTTCTCAAAAATTTTTCTTTAGAAAAAATTCAATAAAAAGGCATAGAAAAATACAAAACCGAATATGCTATAAGATTAAATCTTTTAACCTTATAATCATACCCATTTGTTTCTAAAATTAATTTTGCGAATACAAAAAAGGTTGGACTTATGTCACAACCTTTTCTAACATCTTATTTTTCTGGTCTTCTCGTTGGGAAAAGTAAAACATCGCGAATTGATGGAGCATCAGTTAGCAACATGACCAAGCGATCAATTCCGACACCTAATCCACCTGTTGGAGGCATACCATATTCCATTGCTTCCAAGTAATCTTCATCAATGCTTTCAGCTTCGTCATTACCATTTTCTCTTTCAGCAACTTGAGCTTCAAAACGTTCACGTTGATCAATTGGATCATTTAATTCTGAAAAGGCATTCGCATATTCTCCGCCTAAAATAAATAATTCAAATCGATCAGTAAAACGTGGATCTTTTGCATTCTTTTTAGCCAAAGGTGACACTTCAACTGGGTGACCATAAACAAATGTTGGATCTACAATTTTATCTTCACAGAACGTTTCAAAGAATTCATTGATAATGTGTCCAACTTGCCAATATGGTTCATAGTGTACACCATGTTCGTCGGCTAATTTACGTGCTTCTTCAATATCCATTTCCTTCCAAAAATCAACACCTGTTACTTCTTTGATCATATCAACCATGTGAATTCGCTTAAATGGCTTGTCTAAGTTAACTTCTTGGCCTTGATATGTGATGATTCCATTATCAGAAACAACTTTAGCTGCAGCCTTAAAGATGCCTTCTGTTTCATCCATTACATCATTAAAGTCCCAATAAGCAGCATAAGTTTCCATCGTTGTAAATTCTGGATTATGGAATGTGTCAATTCCTTCGTTCCGGAATACGCGTCCCATTTCATAAACTCGTTCCATTCCACCAACAATCAATCGTTTCAATGATAATTCTGTTGCGATTCGCAAATACATATCAATATCTAATGCATTGTGATGCGTAATAAATGGTTTAGCGGCAGCACCACCTGCAATATTATTTAAAATTGGAGTTTCAACTTCAATAAAACCGTTGTTGTCCATGTATTCACGAATTGCCTTAATGATTTTTGTTCGATTAATAAACCGTTCATAACTTGTCCGGTTAGTAATCAAATCAAGGTAACGTTGGCGATAAATTTGTTCAATATTTTGTAATCCATGATATTTGTCTGGTAATGGACGTAATGCTTTTGAAAGGAATGTTAACTTAGTAACCCGTAAAGTTAATTCCCCCATATCAGTTTTAATTACTTCACCAGTGACACCTAAAAAGTCACCTAAATCTGAACGTTTAAAAATATGATATTGTTCTTCATCAACTACATCTTTACGAACATATAATTGCATCTTGCCAGTCCGATCTTGTAAATCAGCGAAACCAACTTTACCCTTTCCACGTTTAGCAATCATTCTTCCGGCAATTGTTGCTGTAATTCCAGATTCATTTAATTCTTCTTTAGACATTTCGCCGTATTTTTGATGAAGTTCTTCATTCATTGAATCCCGTTCAAAGCGATGACCAAATGGATCAATGCCTTCATCGCGTAATTCTTGCATCTTTTGGCGACGTACTCGCAATTGGTCATTCATTGACTGTTCCTTAGCCATTAATTAATCCTCTTTTCTTAAATTTGTCTCTTGAACAATTATAGCATACATCAAATATTCTTTAACTATTTTCTCCGTGCATTTTGGCGTGCTTCTGTATCTGCCAAAAATTTATCAAAGATTTTAATCATCTCTGCTTCTGTGTCTGCTGAATTCAACGCTGCCTTAGTTCGAGCTGCCCGTGGAATCCCTTTAATATAATATGCTGCTTGTGAACGGAACTCCCGTGGACCGATTTTTTCACCTTTTGCTTGAACTAACCGGTGTAAATGTTCTTTAGCAACTTTAATTTTATCTGCAGGAGTTGGTTCCGGCAATTCTTCGCCAGTTTCCAAATAATGTGTCGTTTGACGCACGATCCAAGGATTCCCTAATGCTGCACGACCAATCATGACTGCATCCGCACCAACTTCATCTAGCATTCGTTTAGCATCTTGCGGAGTACGCACATCACCATTACCAACAAATGGAATTTTCGTTAAATGATCCTTTACGTCTTTTAAAATTTCCCAATTTGCATGTCCTGAATAAAGTTGTTTTCTTGTTCGGCCATGCATTGCAAGCATTGCTGCACCGCCTTCTTCAGCCGCCAAGGCATTTTCTACGGCTAAAATATGATCGTCATCCCAACCTGTCCGCATTTTAACTGTAACAGGCTTATCAACTGCACTGGTTACTGCACTAACCATTTCATAGATTTTATCCGGATCAAGCAACCAGTGAGCACCAGCATCCGTTTTAGTTACTTTAGGCACTGGACATCCCATATTAATATCAATAATATCTGTATTTGTATTTTCAGCAACAAATTGAGCAGCTTCTACCAAAGAATCCTTTGAACCACCGAAAATTTGAACGCTGACTGGATGTTCCGTTTCATCTACAAAAAGCATTCCTAAAGTCTTTTTATTTCTAAAGTGAATTCCCTTGTCTGAAATCATTTCACATACTACTAAACCTGCGCCAAATTCTTTACAAATTAATCGAAAGGCTACATTAGTTACCCCTGCCATTGGAGCAACAACTACTTGATTAGGAATTGTAATATCGCCAATTTTCCATTCCATTATTTTTTATCCTTCTTTGCTTGTTTTTTTGTAATGATATCATTTAACTCTTTTTCGCTAAAATGATACTTTTTCCCGCAAAAATGACATACAGCTTCCGCACCGTGATCTTCATCTGCCATTTCCTTTAATTGATCAACAGGAAGAGTCTTTAATACATTCCAAAAACGTTCCCGTGAACAATCACAATAATAACTGACGTCCATTTTATCCAAAATTTTAACGTTTTCTGCACCTAAGATTTCATTTAAGATGTCTTCGGGTTTCTTGCCCGCATTCATCATTTCAGAAACCATTGGAATTTCATTTAATCGTTTCTCAACTTGATCTAAAACTTCATCTTTAGCACCTGGCATAACTTGCAGCATAAATCCGCCTGCAGTCTTAATGGTATTGTCATTATTTACAAATACTGATAATCCAACTGAAGATGGAATTTGTTCTGATTTTGCTAAATAATAAGTAAAATCTTCGCCTAATTCACCTGAAACAAGCGGTACTTGCCCGGTAAAGGGTTCCTTTAAACCTAAATCTTTAGTAACTGCTAAAAATCCATCGGTTCCGACTGCACCTCTTACGTCAATTTTATTTTTATCATTTAATGGTAAATGAATGTGCGGATGTTGCACATAACCTTTAACTGTTCCATTTGCATTACCATCAACTACAATACCGCCAACTGGACCATTGCCGTTAATTTTAACCGTCATTTTTTCATCACCTTGTAATGAAGCAGATGAAAGTAATAATGTTCCAATTAAACTCCGTCCTAAAGCAGCTGATGCAGCACTCCACGTATCATGCAATTGTTGTGCTTTGCTGACCGTTTCTGTAGCATCGACTGCATAGGCACGAATTTGGCCATCAAATGCCAAACTTTTTACTAAATAATCACTCATAATATTTTCCCTTCTTTTCCAATAGTTTATTTTATCATGTTCAATTCACATACAAAAGCAGTTGAATTAGAAAAAGAGACTGGACAATAACTGTCACAGTCTCTCCCCAAATTTATTTATCTTCTGATTTTTTTGAAGGATAGAAAGTTTGTGTTGGTAAAGCTTCATCGTCAGCTTCATCAGCCTTCTTTTCAGCTTTTACTTCTGCTTCATCGATTTTTTGCCGTTGAGCATCTTTACGTTCCAAAGCTTTCTTTGCTTCTTCAAAGGAACCTGATTTTTCACTTGGAAATTCATTTTCGTTTTCAACAGGCATCTTACCTGTCTTATACAAACTCAAAATTTGCTTTTCATCAAGTGTTTCATACTTCAATAATGCTTCAGCAATGATCTTGTGCTGTTCACGGTGTTCTTGAATAATCTTCTTCGCAGTTTCCATTCCTTCATTTGACAGCCGCATAACTTCTTCGTCAATCAGATTTGCTGTTTGACCAGAATAGCTGTGTTGACCATCAAATTCGCCTGGTTGCATATTAGCTTGACCTTCATATTGAACAGGACCGAGTTTTTCACTCATTCCATACTCAGTAACCATTGATCGTGCTAATTGAGTTGCTTGTTGGAAGTCGTTTGCAGCCCCAGATGATTGTTGTCCGAAAATAATTTCTTCAGCAGCACGACCACCCATCAAACCAGCAATTTGTTCTTTCAAATCTTTCTTTGAATTCAACATTTGGTCTTCACGCGGAAGCATAATTGCATAACCGCCAGCTCGTCCACGCGGTACAATTGTTACCTTGTGAACTACACGCGCATCATTTAATACTAAACCAACAATTGTGTGTCCGGCTTCGTGGAAAGCAACTGTCCGGCGTTCGTGTTCGCTAATTACCCGATCACGTTTAGCTGGACCTGCAATTACACGATCTTCTGCTTCATCTAAATCGGAAGCATCGATTTCATTCTTGTTCCGCCGTGCAGCTAATAAGGCAGCTTCATTCAACAAGTTAGCCAAATCAGCACCAACAAAACCTGGTGTTTGCTTAGCAATCATCTTCAAATCAACATCTTTAGCTAATGGCTTATCTTTAGCATGAACTTTCAAGATGGCTTCACGTCCCTTAACGTCTGGACGGCCAACTAAAATCTTCCGGTCAAAACGCCCTGGCCGAAGTAAAGCTGGATCCAATACGTCAGAACGGTTGGTTGCGGCCATGACGATGACACCTTCATCACCTTCAAAACCATCCATTTCAACTAATAATTGGTTCAAAGTTTGTTCACGTTCATCATGGCCACCACCCATGCCGTTTCCACGGCGACGACCAACCGCATCAATTTCATCAATAAAGATGATTGATGGTGCGTTCTTCTTAGCATTTTCAAACAAATCACGTACACGACTTGCTCCAACACCAACGAACATTTCAACGAAATCAGAACCTGAAATTGAGAAGAATGGTACTCCAGCTTCGCCAGCTACCGCTTTAGCTAACAAAGTTTTACCAGTTCCGGGAGGGCCTTCAAGTAAGACACCTGATGGAATCCGTGCACCCAATTTTCTGAATTTCTTTGGATCACGTAAAAATTCTACAACTTCTACTAATTCTTGTTTTTCCTCTTCTGCACCGGCAACGTCTGAAAAACGAACCTTGTTTTCATTTTTGTTAATTGGCTTAGCTTTTGACTTGCCAAAGTTCATCATTCGGCCGTTTCCACCCTGGCCACCAGCATTTCCCATCATGAGATAGAAGAAGAAAATCATAATGATTACTGGGAACACTGTTAATAACAGCTGCATCCAGATATTACTTGATTGTTCTTCTTTGGCACTATTAGCAACATGATTCTTTTGGGCATACTTCATGACTTGGTTAACTGTACCTTCGTTTGTCACGATGTTTGTCGTAAAGTTCTTTGCCTTAGTACTTTCTGATGCGCCAGTTAAACTATTCTTCTTAGTCGTAGTTTTTACCGGTTTACGATATTCACCAGTAACCTTGTATACACTGCCAGCTGGTTCTAACGTAAACTTGCGCACATTATCTTTTTTCAACTCAGTCATGAATGTGCTGGACCGAATTTGTTGAGTTTGGGAATTATTATTTCCGCCAGTGAAATAATAAACAGCTCCCATAATTCCAAGGAAAATTACAATATAGAAAAGACTATTGCGAAATAGTCCATTTCTTTTGTTGTTATTATTCATTTATTTCCTCCTTAGACACAATAAAATAACTTTAATGTTATCAGAGATAATCATATCATACTTGACTAATTTTGACTATTCCTCATTTTCAGCATAAACTTCTGGTTTCAATACTCCAACATAAGGTAAGTTACGGTAATGTCCCATATAGTCTAAACCATAACCAACCACGAATTCATTTGGAACTTTAAATCCGTAATAATCAGGAGTAACTCCCTTAATTCTCCGATCAGGCTTATCTAATAAAGTACAAATTTTAACTGAGGCTGCATTTCTGCTTTGGAATAAATCAACTAAGCATTGCAATGTCCGTCCAGTATCAATAATATCTTCAATAATTAATACATTCCGTCCTTCAACAGATGAATCTAAATCTTTAATAATTTTTACATTGCCTGAAGAAACGGTGTCATTTCCGTAACTAGAAACGTCCATAAAATCTAATTCACAGTATGTATTAATTTCACGTACCATATCTGAATAAAAGACCGCTGCACCCTTTAAAATACACACTACTAATGGATCCTTGCCTTCAAAATCCTTTGTGATTACTTTTCCTAATTTCTTAGTAACATCTTGAATTTGTTCTCTGCTGTAAAGAACTTTCAAAATATCATTATCCATTGTTTTACCTCTTTCTGTACTTTATTACCATTATGTAACGAATTGTAGCATTTTCATTGAAATGTGACAAATAAATCTGCTGATTAGTCAATATTGCTAAAATCTCATGATGGGTCGCAACTAACAAAGCCGCTTGCCGCTGCTGATTAGTAAATTTTTGGTCAATAAATATTCTACGGATTTTTTTATGACCTATTTTGGTTTCCATTATATCGTGTGGCAAGCGATGGCGCACACATAATTTTGCAGGTAATGAGGCTAATCCAATCCATAAATCATCTGCAGTTACCTGATATTTATCAGCAGCAAAAATGCCAATTTGATAATTTTTCACGAAAGTCCATTGATTCAATTTTAGCGCTACTGAATCTTTTTCAACATTCTGCACATTAGTCTCACTAACAATTTTAAAAGTCTGATATTCTTTTCGCAATCGTTTTTGGAAATTAATTTTATACTCTTGTTGCGGTTTTTGCTGATTAGCTAAAAATTGCAACATCTCTGTACATTGATTTTCGTTCACTGGCAGTTTTTTTTGCATTAAAATTTGTTTGAGAATCGCCTTTCTTTGTGCAATAGCTAGCTGATTAAATTTTTCTAAGTTCCATCCATCAGTTGTTTTTAATTGATTTAATTTCATCCGAACTAATTCTTGTTGATTTTCAAGCGTCATTTTTAATTGAGTTTGATATGCTTGAATATGTTTTAAAAATTGCGGATTTTCTGCTTTTAGTTTGGGAATTACTTGATGACGAATTCGATTGCGCAAAACATCATCATCAAAATTAGTTTCATCTTGAAAAAATTGTAACTTATGCTTAACTGCATAATCTTCTAGCTCTGCTTTTGAAAAGTTCAATAACGGTCGCAATACATAATGTCCTAGAAATAGCAAACGCTTTGGCTCGATTCCGACTAACTGTTGTAATTGTCCTCCACGAACCAACTTCATCAAAAATGTCTCTGCTTGATCATCGGCGTGATGTGCGGTAATTACATATTTTATCTTTTCCTTTTGCATTACATCTTGAAAAAATTGGTAACGAAAATTACGTGCCTGCTCCTCTATTCCAGTTTGCGGATGCATTTCTTTTTTCCAAGTTTTCGAATGCAGCTTCAAGTGATGCTTACAACAATATTCTTGAATAAATTGAGTCTCAAGTGCGCTTTGCTGACGCAGTTGATGATCCACGTATGCAATTTGAATTTGCGGACGCCATTTTAACGGTAAATGCTGCATCAAATCGACTAAACTCATTGAATCAACTCCGGTGGAAACTGCTAGCAAAACTTTGTCTTGACATCCTAAATTAAATTTTTTCCACTCTGTTAAAAAACGCATGAATTTCACCTTTTATTTTTGATATTAAAAAAGAGACCATTCAGTCTCTTGATTATGAATTATACAATTCATCTTGCTTAACTGCGACGACCGCCACGACCGCCACGCTTCCCATCTGTATTCCGTTTCAATGAAGTTAACCGTTCATCGCTTTCTTTTAAGAAGCCTGCTAATAATGCATCAAAGTCTTTCTTTTGATGATTGGATTTATTGCCGTGGAAACGTTGACGATTATTTCCATGATGATTACGCCGGTCATTTTGTTCATTTTTCTTTGGTTTAGGCATTGCTTGTTTAATTGACAATGAAATTTTACCATCATCGCCAACCTTTAATACCTTAACTTGAACTTCGTCACCAACTTTAAGGACATCATGAATATCCTTTACATAATTATTGGAAACTTCACTAATGTGCACTAATCCAGTTTGATTATCACCTAAATCAACAAATGCACCAAAATTTGTGATTCCTGAAACTTTACCTGAAACCTTCGTTCCCACTTCAACTGTCATAAAAAAATTAAATCCTCCCAGAACTATTGTATTGGTTTAAGTATACCACTGATTATCTAAATAAATAAGCTTAAATTTTAATTATCAGTAACACTCTTAGACTTATCACCCGGCAAACTATAAATTGTCTCGCCTTTCTTAGAAAAATAATACTTTTGGCGAATAATTTTTGCTACATAGTCTGCATCTTTCAACTGTTCAACCTGTTGCTTCAATTCACGATTTTTACTTTTTACATTTTTTAATTCAACTTTAGCTTCCGTTGCTTTTTGATTCAGCATCCCAGCTTGAATGTTATTTCGAATTGCACTAAAACCCAAAAACAAGGTCACAAACAGTGTCATTCCTAAAATCAATAACATTTTAAACCGGTGCTTTTTTGTCAACATTAATCGCTGTTTTTCTTCTTCGCTAAGTTTTGATTGCTGATTATAATATTCTTGATTTAAAACCCGTACTTTATTGTTTTTTGGCATCTCAAACTCCTCATTCAAAACAACTATTGTTCCTCATTGAAATTATAACAGACCTCAATATAAAAAAGTACCTATACTTGATAATCTTCCTTATATTCTTCAGCAACTACTGTAAATAAATTTTCAGCTTCATTTTTCTTGGTTGTATCTTTAATATCGTCGATTCGCACAGTCAGTGTTTTATTACCAAAATTAATCACTAATTCATCTCCTACATTAACATTGGAGGACGATTTAGCAATTTTTCCATTAATTGTAATCCGACCTTGGTCAGCAATTTCCTTTGCCACTGCCCGTCGTTTTATAATACGTGAAACTTTTAAAAACTTATCTAATCGCAATTTTATTCACTCTTTTCTTGATTTTTGTCATCAATTTAATTAATTTTTTACCGCCAGGAATCAATAGCCATTCTCGAATGGTAAACATCTTTTGGACCAAAATCATTAACACAAATAATCCTGCACCAACTATTATTCCACAAATACTAATCAGAATCGCCGTCTTTCGTGTAAATGGCAACAACCTTCCAATTCCATGTGTTACACATCCAACACCAATCAACATTACTACAAGCGAAATTATTAATTTACGTACAAAACCATCGCCATTGAAAAATAAATTTTTTACTGTGGATGGCAAAGCACATAAAACGATTCCCAATGCTACCAATAAACTTAACACTGTTGAAACACTAGCACCAATAATTCCTAAATGCTGAATTAAAAATGAATTCGTCAATGCTTTGACTGCAACAGCTAAAATTAAACCAAATGCAGTAATTTTAAATTGATTTAAGCTTTGCAAAATTGAATTATATGTACTAATTAATGTAATTACTAGCACACTTACTACATATACCGAAATTGTAGTCGATAATGTCGATGTACCAAACAGCATCGAATTAATATCCGGCATTAATATAATCATTCCACAGGTTGCCGCTCCCGCAATTGTTGCACTAATCCGCATTAACGTTTTGGCAATTCGTCTAAAATTAGCCAACTTTCCATTTTGCAATGCGTCTGTTAAGGCCGGCAATAAAGTTGATGAGAAACTCACTGCAACTACCATTCCTAATTGAACAAGCGGTTGTGCTCGATCATAGGTTCCCTTAATGCTTTTAGCAACCATGGGCGCAACACCGGATGCAATTAAACTATTATTCACGGTAAATGAATCAACTAATTGCAATAAAACCATCATTGCTGCAAACAAGCAAATGATTAATCCATCAGAAAATAACCGTTTAGTTAAACTAAAATAACTTTGTTTCTTTTCATGAGGAAATTGCCAAATGGTTTTCGTATAAAATGAAACAAAATTTAAACTTGCAGCTAATGCGCCAAATGTCGAGCCTAACATCGCCCAAGTTCCCATTCGATATATCGTCCAATGGCGATGCACTGCTAAAAGAGCAACAAAAATGATTACAAACACGCGTACAAACTGTTCGATAACTTGCGAAATTGCAGTCGGTTTCATATCAAAAATTCCTTGATAATAACCGCGTCCTACTGCTAAGATCGGCATAAATATAAACATCCATGCTACACTGCGCAATAAAGAAGCCAACTGCGGATCACCCATTAAAACTGCAATTTGATTCGCAAATAATCGTAAAAATAGCCAGCATGCACCGCCAAAAACCGTTAAAATTACAAATACTTGACGGGACACTTGTAATTTTTCACCTGGGCTTTCCTGTTCTGCGATCAATTTCGAAATAAAGACTGGAAATCCAGTTAAAGCAAAGGTCATTCCAATTCCATATATTGGGTAAACCTGCTGATAAACATAAAATCCAGTATTGCCAACTAAATTTTCAAATGGAATCCGATAGCAAGCACTTAACACTTTAGCAATCAATGATGCTAATGATAAAATTAACGCTCCGTGCATGACGGTTTTCATTTTATTTTTCATGGACCTGCTCCTGTTCCATGATCAACTGTGCTAAATTCTTCAATAAATCTTGAATTTGTAAAATAATCTGATTAATAGACTGCTGATCTTTTTTATTAATTATAATCTTCATTTGTGAATTTTCAACATTCAACTGGGTTGACAAACTGGTCTTAGCAACATTTTCCAAAAATTGCTGTCCGGTAATTTTATCAGTTGCTTTTGCGGAAAATTCAAGCGTAATCTGATTCTTTTTTTGATAAATTTGGGTTACCCATGCTCGATCGGCATACATTTTCATTAATCCCAATTCCAATAAGTTTGAAACTTCGTCCGGATATTCGCCAAACCGATCAAGAATGTCATCTTGAACTTCTTGATACTGTTCAAAACTATTAAATTGGCGAATTCGTTTGTAAATCTCAATTTTTTGTTGTTCGTCATCAATATATGAATCTGGGATATAGGCTTCAACATCCAAATTAATTTCTGCATCCGTCTTAATGACTTGTTTCAAACCTCGTTTCCGTGCTACCGCTTCATTTAACATTTGAGTATATAAATCATATCCGACTGAATCAATAAATCCATGCTGTTGTTTTCCTAACAAATTACCTGCTCCGCGAATTGCTAAATCCCGCATTGCAATTTTAAATCCTGATCCTAACTCTGTGAAATCTTTAATTGCTTCTAATCGTTTTTCGCTTACCTCAGTTAGCACTTTATTTGGACGATACATAAAATATGCATACGCTACCCGATTAGAGCGCCCAACCCGTCCACGTAATTGGTAAAGTTGAGCTAAGCCCATTTGATCAGCATTTTCTACAAACAAAGTATTAGCGTTCGGAATATCCACTCCTGTTTCAATGATAGTGGTTGTTACCAACACATCATAGTCTCCGTGGATAAAGTCCATCAAAATCTTCTCCATTTGATTTTCTGTCATTTGTCCATGAATATAGGTGATGCGTGCTTCCGGTACAATTGCTTGCAGCGTCGAAACAACTTTTTCAATGTCCTTTACTCGATTATGCAAATAAAAAACTTGTCCATGACGTTCAATTTCCCGCCGAATTCCATTCGCAATTACTTGATAATCTTGTTCCATCACGTAAGTTTGAATTGGATAACGATCAACTGGGGCAGTTTCAATCACTGACAAATCACGCACACCAAGCATTGACATGTTCAATGTTCGCGGAATTGGAGTTGCGGTTAATGTTAAAACATCCACCGTTGACTTTAACTGTTTCAAACGTTCTTTGTGTTTAACTCCGAAGCGCTGCTCTTCATCAATAATTAATAACCCTAAATCTTTAAACTTAACATCTTTAGATAATAAACGATGAGTACCTACTACAATATCACATTTCCCAGTTGCTAAATTTTCGAGCACTTGTTTAGTTTCTTGCGGCGTATTAAACCGTGATAAAATGCCAATTTCAACCGGAAAATCTTCAAACCGCTGCAGCATTGTGTCGTAATGTTGTTGCGCCAAAACCGTTGTAGGCACTAAAAAAGCAACCTGCTTGCCCGCTTCAACCGCTTTAAATGCAGCACGCAAAGCAACTTCGGTTTTTCCATATCCAACATCCCCGATTAATAAACGATCCATTGGATGAGGACTTTCCATATCCTTCTTAATTTCGACCGTACTGCGTAATTGATCAGGGGTTTCAGTATATGGAAAGGCGTCCTCGAATTCCTTTTGGTAACTGTCATCTTTAGGAAAAGCATATCCTTTTTCTGCTTCCCGAGCAGCATATAAATCAACTAATTCATCTGCAATATCTTCAATTTTATTTGCAACTCGAGCCTTAGTTTTATGCCACTCCGTTCCGCCTAACTTGTTAACATGCGGTGTTTGAGCTTCTGAAGAAACATATTTTTGAACGCGATCTAACTGAGTAACTGGAACATAAAGCAACGCACCTTTTTGGTATTCTAAGGTTAAGTAATCTTGGTGTTTACCATCCACTTCCATTGTTTTAATTCCCAAAAAACGACCAATCCCATGATTAACATGAACTACATAGTCGCCTTCTTTAAGCTCAGTATAACTTCTAAGGCGCTCAGCATTATCCATTGTTAAGCGTTTAGCTCTTTTTTTCGTAGCCTTCGCAAATAGTTCAGTTTCAGTTAATACAACTAATTTACTGCTTGGAATTTCAAATCCTACGTGTAAGCTACCCTTCACAATCTGCAGTATTCCCTGTTGAATTGCATCCAATTGTGTCATAATATTTGGAATTTCAAAATCATCCAGAGTTTGTGAAATCTTAGTTAGACGTTCTTCATCCTGAATCATTAAAACTACTGTCTGGTTTTGTTTTGTCCAACGCCGTGCTTCTGTTTTCAATAATGGCATTTGACTAAAAAATTGTTGCACTGGTCGCACTTTAATTTCATCATGACTTGCAAATTTTAATCTGCCAAGTCCCTTTTTAAATAGTGACATAAAGATACTGTTGATGGAAGTTTCGCGCACAATTTTACGAGTGTCGAATCCTAAACTAATTTGTTTAAATAACGGTGCAATTTCTGGTTTTTCCGCTAGCCACGCCGTTTCATTCTGCACGATTTCATCTGTTTTTTCCAAAATTTTAGCATAGTCATCTAAAATCAATAATCCATCTTGCCCTAAGTAATCTAAAAGCGTGTTCTTTTCTGGGTATAATACCTGTGCAAAAATTCGTTGTTCAGAAAGTAAAGTGCCCTCATTCCAAGTTTGACTAACATTTTGAACCGCCGTTAATAAAGCTTGTTGTTCTTCGTCATCTAGTTTGTTAGCAATTTGTTGAGCCAGTTTAGTTAAATCTTTTGCTCCCGCTTTTAAGGTTGATTGATTATGCAATAAATCTGTTGCTGGTAAAATTTCAACCTGCTCAATTTCAGTTAAACTGCGCTGACTTCCAATCTCAAAATAACGAATTGAATCGATTTCAGTATCAAACAAATCAATTCGAATTGGTAATTCATGATTTAATGCATAGATATCTAAAATTGAGCCCCGCAAAGCAAAATCACCTGGACGATCAACTAACTTTTGACGCTGATATCCCATTTCAACTAATGATTGAGCTGTTTTTTCCAAATCAATTTCTGTCGCCGTTTTAAAACTTAGCATTGCCTTTTGCCAAGTTGAAACTGCGGGTAATCTTCTGCGTAATCCTGAAGCACTTGTAACTACAATTTTATTTTCATGCTTAACTAAAGCACTTAAAGCACGCACTCTTTGACTTTGAAAATCAGGTGAACTAGTAGCAATTTCTGTAGCTACCAATTCTTCTACTGGAAAAAGCTGAACCTGATCCTCATTTAAAACATTTGATAAATCACTTACCAAATCTTGGGCCGCCGTAATTGTATCAGTGACTACTAAAACAGGTTGTGCTTTAGTTTGCAATAAATTTTTTAATAATAAACTTTTGGCAGAACCTAAAATTCCTGTTAACAGATGTCTCCCCGGCTGCGCCAAATTTTGTGTAAATTGTTGATAATCAGTTGATTTTTCAATTAAATCATCTAAATTCATTAGCAATCTCTTCCTAATTAAATTTGTTCATTGCCTTCATAAAATCATCCGTTTTGATCCAATATTCAATTGCATCTACTGCTTTATCTCTCCCAGCTTCAAATTGCGGCTTTTCTGTCGGAGTAAACCTTCCTAAAACCCAATCTACAACTGTCATAATTTGAGGATGATCAATTCCAACTTTTACGCGTTTAAAAGTAGAAGTTCCTACATGCTGAATAATACTTTTAATTCCATTGTGTCCTCCAGCTGAACCTTTTTGGCGTAACCGTACCCGACCCACTTCCATGTCTAAATCATCTTGAATAATCAAAATATCTTCTGGATTGATTTTATAAAAATCCATCAAGGGACGCACTGCACGTCCCGATTCATTCATAAAGGTTTCAGGCTTTACCAATAATACTTTTTCACCATCAATCATTCCTGAACCAATTAATGCTTCATCTTTTTCTTTATTAAATTCAATTCCATTTCGTTGTGCTAGTTCATCGATTACCATAAAGCCTGTGTTATGACGAGTATTATCATACCGTGAACCAATATTTCCTAAACCAACAATCATTTTCATAAGATCAACTTCCATTCTAATTATTTAAATACACTAAAAAGAGAAAATGTGATAAACGGGGATGCTACAAGAAAAAACGTCGAATTACATAGTATTGATTCAGAGATTTTTGAATTTACAGACATGCCCGTTTGTTTTTAACCCGGTTATACGGATACAAAAATTAAGGCTGGACTTATGTCACAACCTTTCTTCCACTTATTAACTCGAAACTAAGTATAGCATATTTTCTCTCAAAGAGATTGTGGAATGTTCGATTAGAGGTTTCTTAGAAACTGATTAATATGTTATGATATAACTTGAGATTTTAAATGTAGATTCTAGGAGAAATATAATGATTTTAAAAGAGATTGTTAAACCTAAAAATGAATTGACTACAATTGATGAAGGTGCATCTTTAACTGAAGCATTGTCAATTCTTGAAGACTCTGGTTTTAGATGTGTCCCAGTGCTTGATAAGACTGGCAAAATCTTTCGTGGAAATATTTATAAAATGCATATTTATCGCCATAAATCTCGCGGTGGAGATATGAATTTACCAGTGACAAGTTTATTGAAAAATGCCACTAAATTTATTTCGCTAGATTCTGCTTTCTTCAACATCTTCTTTACCATCAAGGACTTGCCTTATATTACTGTTTTAGATGAGAATAATCATTTTTATGGAATATTAACGCACAGTAGTTTGCTAAATATGCTTTCTCAATCTTGGAACGTCAATAATGGAAGTTTTGTACTAACTATTCTTTCAAATGGCGATCGAGGCGACTTAGCTAAGATTTCAAAAATTATTACCCGCTATACCTCAATTGCGAGTTGTATTTCGCTTGATTTGCATGAAAGCAATAATATTCAACGAATTCTATTTACATTACCTTCAGAAGTCGACGAACATAAATTACGCCGTATTGTAGCAAGTTTAAAGCGGAACAAATTTAAAGTTGCAGAAATTGAAGATTTACATGCTTAAAATTAACTAGTGATAAGGCTGTTGACAAAGTGCAAAAAAAAGGCTGGACTTTTGTCACAGCCTTTCTTTTTATTTATGTAAATTAGCCAAGCCTAAACTAACTTTCAAAGCTTGGTCAACCTGTTCCATTATTTCAGAACTTAAATGCGTCACTTTCTGACGTAATCTTTTTTTATCAATTGTTCGAATCTGTTCAAGTAAAATTACTGAATCTTTTTCCAATCCATTCTCAGACTTCTTTACTGCCACATGCGTTTGCATCTTAGGTTTGGTAATCCGAGAAGTAATCGCCGCAATGATCACTGTCGGGCTGAAGCGATTCCCAATATTATTTTGAATAACTAAAACTGGTCGTAATCCGCCTTGTTCAGAACCGACAACTGGGGACAACTCGGCATAAAAAATATCGCCTCGTTTGAGTTGTGCTTTCATTTCGGCGCTCCTATCTAGTTTTAACCAATTCGTTTAATGCGATTTTGACATTCTTGTTCACATTGTTGAAATTCAGCGCAAATATGCTGATTTAAAGTACTCATTTGAGCATAACCTGCAATCATTTCCTCTAAAGAAGATTGATGTTCTAAAATATACACTGCAATTTTAGGTTCTTGCTTAATTTGTTCAATTGAAATTGAATAATAATCACAATATGCTTGCAAATTTTCACAAGTCAACACTCGGTTTAATGCTTGCTTTGCGTCCATTTCAACAACCTCCATCAATTGCTTTTATAAAACCGCGGAACTCGTTGTGCAATTGAGCACACAATTTCATAATGAATTGTTCCGGCATAATCAGCTGCATCTTGTGCCGTCTTTATTTTACCATGATTTTCACCAATCAGGGTAACGCGTTTGCCAATTGGCATTTCGTGCGGTAATCGAATCATAAATTGATCCATACAAATTCGACCAACAATTTCACATTCTTGCCCGTCTACTAAGACAGTTGAACCTTGCATTCGCCGCAACCAGCCATCTGCATAGCCCATCGGAACTGTTCCAATCCATTCATCTTTTTCAGCAGTATAAGTTATCCCATAACTGATTGAATCGCCTGGATGAACTTTTTTAACTGCAACCAATTCACTTTCTAAAGCAAATGCCGGCTTAATTTGCATATCAGCTGGCAAAGCAACTTCTTTTCCAGAAGGATTCAAACCATACATGCCAATTCCTAGGCGTACCAAATTGCCGCCGCATTGACGATGCCAAATTGAAGCTGCTGAATTAGCAACATGTACATATTTTGGTCGCTGTTCAACTACGGTCATCAAATCGTGAAACTTGTGTAGTTGACGTTCAAAATATGTTGAATCTGCACTATCTGCAGTTGAAAAATGCGTAAAGATTCCTTCAAAATCAAATTGTTCAGGATATTCTTTCAGAAAATCAAGTGCTGCTTTCAAATCAGTTTGATTGCGGAAACCGATTCGTCCCATTCCAGTATCCAATGCTAAATGAACTTTAAGTTGAGCATGCTTTTGAGCTAACTTAACTTGAGCTTCCTTTAAGAAATCTAAATCGCCCACTGCAGTCGATAAATTATATTTTGCCATATATGCTGCTTGTTCGGCTGGAGTTACTCCCAAGATTAAAATTGGTTTAGTAATTCCTGCTTCACGCAATGCAACCCCTTCATCAATCAATGCTACACAATAGCCATCAACGCCAGCTTCTTGAGCAGCAACTGCTACTGGAATTAAACCATGGCTATAAGCATCCGCTTTAACTACTGCAAATAACGCTTGATCTTTTTCCATATGTTTTCGTTCAATTTGAATATTATGCTTAATTGCTCCTAAATCAATTTCAGCATAAGTATTTCGATGACGACCAATAATCATAATGAGAAAGTCCTTTCTATTTTTGCTCCAAAATTACCTCTGTCATCACTAAATCATCAGTATGGGAAATCGAAACATGTGCATTTAAATACTTAGCATACGGATGAACCGTTATTTCCGGCTTTCCCAATTGATTATCAATAATTTCTAAATCATGAAATCCTACAAATTTGCCAATTCCAGTACCTAAAGCTTTGCTGTAAGATTCCTTTACAGAAAAACGGCCTGCTAAAAACTCATCTTGCCGTTTGGGCGTTAATTTTTGAAAAACTGCCAATTCATTTGAACTTAACGTCTTCGCTGCAAAGTTAGGATTTTTAACCTGAATTCGGTGAATCCGTTGAATTTCTGTAATATCAATTCCTAAGCCATAAATCATTTTTTATACGATTTCCTCTGCTTTTTTCGGTGAGCTTGATATTTTTCTGAATGATGACGACGTATTTTTTCGCGTTTTCCATTTGACCGGCGTTTATCATATAGACGTTTAAATTTATTGCAATTTTGATTTTTACGTTTTCTGCGCGGTAATGGTCTTTCTGGCGTAATTTTAACTGGTTTAGACACCGCATCTTCTTTTGACATTGTATTTAATAACGCCGCTGCAATATCCAAAATACTATATTCGGATGTTAACTCATTTGCTGCAGTTAAGTACTTGTCAGTATCAGTTTCGTCAATTAACTGCCGAATTTCTTCTAACGCAGTATTCATTTGACCAGCAAATGCTTCTTTTTCTGTTGGTGGTCGCAGTGGCAACATCCGTTTCCGAGTCAAACTCTCAATCACCCGCAAATATTCCATTTCATTAGGAGTTACAAAAGTTACCGAAACCCCATGTTTTCCTGCACGTCCCGTTCTTCCAATTCGATGAACATAACTTTCAGGATCTTGCGGAATATCATAGTTATATACGTGACTTACACCAGAAATATCCAGTCCCCGGGCTGCCACATCGGTAGCAACCAAAATATCTAAATCACCGTTTTTAAACTTTTTCAAAACCTCACTGCGTTGCTGTTGCGATAAATCACCATGAATACCGGCAGCATTATAACCCCGAGCTTCTAATCCTCGGGCTAATTCATCAACACGACGTTTAGTCCGTCCAAATACAATCGTCAAATCAGGTGCCTGCACATCTAAAATACGTGTCATTACGTCAAATTTTTCATTATCGCGAACTTTTACAAAATATTGATCAACTAAATCAGTTGTTAATTGCTTGGCTTTGATTTTCACAATTTGCGGATCATGCATCAAGCGCTTGCCAATTTTCAAAATCGCTGAAGGCATTGTTGCTGAGAATAACAATGTTTGATGCTTTTGAGGCAGATGAGCCACAATTTGATCAATATCATCTAAAAAGCCCATATCAAGCATTTCATCTGCTTCATCTAAAACTAATGTCTCAACGTGTGATAAATCCACAGTATGCCGCTTGAGATGATCTAATAATCTGCCCGGCGTTCCTACTAAAATATGCGGTGGATAATTCTTTAATTGTTTTATTTGACGTGAAATATTAGCTCCACCATAAACCACTTGAACTTTAGCTAATTTTTCTTTTCCTAATTTATATATTTCTTCCTGAGTCTGAATCGCTAATTCTCGAGTAGGAGAAACAATCAATGTTTGAATTCGCCGCTCGGAATAATCAATTTTTTGCAACAATGGTAAGCCAAACGCCGCTGTTTTACCCGTTCCTGTTTGTGCTTGACCAATCACATCTAATCCCGATAACACAAGCGGAATCGTTTTAGCTTGAATTGGAGTTGCCTCTTCAAAACCGCTGCGTTCTACCGCTTGCATTAATTGGTCATCCAAACCTAAATCTTTAAAATTCAATCCATTCTCCTCAATTCTTTTCCGGTGCTTTTAATGCTGCTAATACATTTTCTAAATGCATTCCATGACTGCCTTTCAACAATACAATATCATTCTCTTGCAACATTTCCTTCAAGCTTGCAATCATTTGTTCTTGAGTACCTAATGGATAATAATGAATACGATTCATTGGCATTTTAGCCGCTAATTGATCAGCTAAAATCCGAATTTCATTTCCATATAGATAAACTTCATCAATCTTGGAAGGATCAATGGCTTGTGCTAAGGAAGCATGCAATTCAGCTGATTTTTCACCTAATTCCAACATATCACCCAGCACAATGATACGTCTACCTTGAGTTTCAACATTTTCAAATGAGTGCAATACGGCTTTTACAGCTGTAGGATTTGAATTATACACATCACTTAAAATTTGTTCTCCTAACGCTCCATTAATCCACTCTGTACGGTTTTTAGTTAACGCAAAATGCTTTAATGCTGCTTGCATATTTTCGGCAGAAATATGCATCAACTGACCAACTTCAATTGCTGCTAAAGCATTTTTTACATTATAGTCACCAATCATTGGGATTTCAAATTGCATTTGATTTAATTGCGGTACAGTAAAACGCGTTTGATTTTCAGCACCTCGAATTTGAACAGCTGTCATATCCACATTGTCGTTCAAGCCAAATGTTCTAGTTTCCTGAACTAATTGCGCTGTTCGTTCGTTCAATAATGGTTCATCACCGTTATAAACTAATACTCCGTCTTCTTTTAATCCATGAGTAATTTCCATCTTAGCATCAGCAATTTTATCACGCGTACCGAAAAATTCGATATGTGCTTCACCAATCATCGTGATTACTGCAATATCCGGTTCAACTAATCGACTTAATTGATCCAACTGGCCAAACCGATCCATTCCCATCTCAACAACTAACACTTCTGTATTAGGTTCCATTGAAAGACAAGTAATTGGAACTCCGATTTCATTATTGAAATTTGCATAGGTTTTTGTCACATTATATTGAGTACTCAAAATAGCAGCAATCATGTCCTTTGTAGTAGTTTTTCCATTACTTCCAGTAACTGCCACAATTTGAGGATTAATCTTTTGTAAATAGTATTTTGCTAATTTTTGTAAAGCTGCTAAAGTGTCATCCACGACCAACGCTGGAATTTCAGTTGGAATTGCACGATGATCCTTTTGCCATAAAGTTGCCTGAGCTTGTGCATCAATTGCCTGTTGAATATATTGATGTCCGTCATTTTCACCCTTTAGCGGAACAAATAACGCTCCTGGTTTCATTTTTCGGCTATCAAAACTAACACTCGTAATGGTGATTTGCTGCCAATTGCTTGGAATCTCTTCAACTCCCAAAACGCGTGCAATTTCTGACAATTGCATCTTCATAAACTATATTCTTCCTTTCAAAATATTTTATGTTTTTCAATATAAAAGTACGTAGAATTCTTTGTAATTGTACCACATTCCAACTATTAATTGCACTCAATCACTTTTTCAATTTCAAAATTAGAATAAAAAAATATGACTCAATCGCTTCATTCTCAGAATTTTTCGATTGAATCATATTAACTTTACATTTTTTCTAAACGTTCAATTCGTTTTTCAATTGGTGGATGAGTATCAAATAAATGCGTCCACGAATCTTTTTTAAATGGATCTTCAATGTATAATGAGGCACTGCTGGTATTAGCTTGTGTCATTGGTTCGCTGTTTGAAATTTTACGTAATGCACTGATTAACCCTTGCGGATCACGTGTTAATTCCACTGAAGAAGCATCAGCTAAGTATTCTCGATTACGTGAAAGTGCCATTTGTGCAATCGTTGCAGCTAGTGGTCCTAAAATTAATGTCAAAATTGAGAAAATCATTTCAAGAATTGCAGAACCAGAATTATCGTCATCTTCATTTGCTCTTACTCTGCCCCATAAAAATGAATTAACACCAAAATTAGCTAAATAAGAAATTACAGATGACAACGCCAACGCCGTAGATTGCAATCGGATATCGTAATTTCGAATATGGCTGATTTCATGTCCCATTACACCTTCTAATTCTTCACGATTTAACCGTTCTAATAAGCCACTTGTAGCAGCTACAGCAGCATGCTGCGGATTTGGACCAGTTGCAAACGCATTTGGACTAGGATCATCAATGATATAGATTTCTGGCATTGGAACTTTACCAACCATCGCCATATCCTCAACTACATGATATAACTCTGGAGCCTCTTGTTCAGTTACTTTGTGGGCATTATTCATATTCATCACAATTCGTGTTGACTGACTTAATGTTGTAATCATATAAAATAATCCTACAACAATTGCAATCATAATTCCCATTGAAGGCCGTCCGTAACAAAAATATCCCAACGCTGCTCCCATAATTCCAACTAATCCCATAAAGCCAATCAGAACATAGATTGTTTTTCTTTTATTTTGTGCAATTTGTTGAAATAGCATTTAGCATCCTTCCTTAAAAATGAACTGTTGGTACTTCCTTAGCTGCAGTTGGGGCTTGTAAGTAATCAATCTTTGATAAATGGCTCATTTTAGCAACTAAATTTGAAGGAAAAGTTACCAGTTTCTTATTAAATAAAGCAGCTGAACTATTAAATAATTGTCGTGAATATGCAATTTTATTTTCCGTATTTGTTAACTCTTCTTGTAATTGTGAAAATTGTTGACTGGCTTTCAAATCTGGATAATTTTCAGATAAAGCAAAGATAGACTTCAATGCATCCGTCAACTGATTAGAAATTTCCATTTTTTCTTGGTGTGCGTCAGCTGGTAATTCAATTAATTGATTTCGCAAACTTACCACTTCATCCAAAGTTTCCCGTTCATGCTTAGCATATCCCTTGGTAGTTTCTACTAAGTTTGGAATCAAATCGTTTCTCCGTTGCAATTGAACATCGATTTGACTCCAAGATTCTTCTGTATTAACTCTTGCGGTCTGCAAGTTATTGTAAAAGAAAATATATCCGCCAATCAAAACAACTAACAGAACAATAATTATAATTAATGCTGTCATAATATTCCTCTTTCTTACATAAAATTCAAAGTTATAAAAAAAGAGACCGCAACACAATGTCACGTTCTCAAAAAAATGCGGTACTTTGGTTTTACCAAAATAAATCATCTCTTATCCACATTAGAGATCAATTCACACTCTGCAATCCGGCAGATAAATGTGTCCCGCTTCGAAATTAGTCAACGTGCCGCAGCACAACAGAGAAACTCTGTCTGACTCTTCTCGACTCATCGCATGCTCATATCGTAACATTTATTCCCTAAGATTACAAATTTTTGATCATAATATGATGAGGTAACTCGGCTTCTTTAAAACCATCGCCTTCAATTTGATAACCTAATTTTTGATAAAATCCTTCAGCATCATCTTGAGCGTGTAAAATAATCCGCTTGATATGCTGTACCGCTGCATCTTGCTCAATTCGCTGCATAATTGCAGTTCCAAAATGTTTATTTCGTTGTTCCGGAACAACTGCCAACCGTTGAATTAACCATTGGCATTCTTCACGAACAACTCGTGCTGTCACTACTGGAGTGTCATCAATATATCCGACGTAGTAGCAAGGACCATTTTCGCCCTTCATCTCTAATTCAATTGGCACTCCTTGTTCACTAACAAAAACTTGTTCCCGAATTGCAACAGCATCCTTGTACAAATCATGGTCAAGATTTGCAGTTTTTTCAATTCTTAACATAGATACACCTCGACCATTATTATACCGAAAAGAAATAAAAATGAAAGTAAAAATTAAAATTCTGTAATCTTATTGTAACAATTTTAATTAATAATTTCTGTTATAGATTGAAATTTAAGACCCACATAAAAGCAATAAATACAAAGAATAATACATACATTAATGGGGGAACTTCTTTGCCTTTGCGTGCCGCAATCATTGTAATTGGATATGCAATAAAACCTAGTGCCAAGCCATTAGAAATGCTATATGTTAATGGCATTCCAATTAAAATTAAGAATGCAGGAATCGCAACTTCTAACTTATTCCAGTGAATTTTTGCCATATTTTCAGCCATTAATACCCCAACAATAATTAAGGCTGGAGCCGTTACTTGTGAAGTAGCAACTGATAATAATGGTGAAAAGAACATTCCAACAATAAAAAGTAATCCAGTAACAACTGCAGTTAAACCTGAACGGCCGCCAATTGCAATTCCAGCAGAAGATTCTACATATGCCCCAACTGGAGAAGTTCCAAGCACTGAACCTACCAACATTCCCGTAGAATCTGCCATTAATGCACGTCCGGCACGCGGCATCTTATTATCTTTCATAAATCCGCCTTGCTGAGCTAAACCAATTAAAGTTCCAGTTGTATCAAAGAAAGTAACAAGTAAGAAAGTAAAGACCACAATCCACATTTGAACTGAATTAATTTGTGAAAGAGAATGAATTGCAACCCCAAAAGTTGGCTTTAAACTAGGAATACTTGAAATAATTTGATGCGGTAATGGAATGTATCCCATCACCATTCCAAAAATTGCTCCGGCAACCATTCCAATAAAAATCGATCCAGGCACATTCATTATCATCAAAACTACTGTAATTAATAATCCAAATAAAGTTACCCACACTGCACCTTTAATATCGCCCAGTGCAACCAAGGTTGATTTGTCAGCAACAATCAAGCCACTGTCTTTTAGTCCAACAAACGCAATAAACAAACCAATTCCACTTGAAATTGCATATTTTAAATCAGTTGGAATCGAATTGATAATCGTTTCTCTGATTTTTAAAACGGTCAATAATAAGAAAATCAATGACGCAACAAAAACACCCGCTAATGCTGTTTGCCATGGAATATGCATTGCAATACAGACTGAATATGTAAAGAAGGCATTTACACCTAAACTTGGAGCTGAAGCAAATGGATATTTAGCATAGATTCCCATTACTAAACAAGTAAATGCAGCCGATAAAGCTGTTGCAGTGAAAACTGCCCCTTTGTTCATTCCTGAAGCGCCTAAAATACTTGGGTTAACAAACAAAATGTAGGCCATTGAAACAAATGTCGTAAAGCCTGCCACTAATTCACGCTTAAAAGTGGTTTTTAATTGGTCGAATTCAAAGTAATTTGCAATATTCTTCAATGTTAAGATTCCTTTCGAAAAAACACGAACATTTATATGATATTAAGCTTAAAATCACATATATTAATATACATTGTTAGTTTTTATTTGTAAATCAATTCTATTTAAAAAATTATTTTTCGCAATAATCTTAACATTTAAAAAGCAGGAAACGAACTATTTTCATTAATAATTCGTCTCCTGCTAAATTATTATTTATCTTTCAAACTTTCTAAGTATTGGAAAACTCCTTGACCTGCAATTCCTCCGTCACCTACTGCAGTTGTAATTTGTCGCAATTTCTTATCGCGGACATCTCCAACTGCGAAAATTCCTGGCACTTTAGTTTGCATCTCATCATTAGTGATAATCCAACCTTGGTCATTAGTAATTCCTAGTTCCTTAAATGGTTCTGTCATTGGAACATTTCCAATGTAAATAAATACCCCATCTGTTGGAACTAATCGATCTTCACCTGTCTTTTTATTGTGGGTCATTATTCCTGTAACTTTGCGGTCATTTCCAACAATTTCAGTTACAATCGTATCCCACGTAAAATCGATTTTATCATTTGCAAAGGCACGATCTTGCAAAATTTTTTGTGCACGCAATTGATCACGCCGGTGAACAACATTTACATGATCAACTAGTTTTGCTAAGTATTCACTTTCTTCAACGGCTGAATCACCACCGCCAACAACTGTAACTTGCTTATTTCGATAAAAAGCACCGTCACATACCGCGCAGTATGAAACTCCTTTGCCACTATATTCATCTTCACCCGGAATTCCCAGTTTCCGGTATTGAGAACCAGTAGCAATCACGATTGCAGGAGCTTCCAATTCACCGCTGTCTGTCTTTACATGCTTTATTCCCTGATCATCAACTGTAACTTGTTCAACATTTCCATATACAAAGTCTGCACCAAATTGAATTGAACTTTGATACATCTCTTCAGCTAAATCAGGTCCTAAAATCGATTTAAAGCCTGTGTAATTTTCTACTTCTGCCGTATTATTCATTTGGCCGCCATATACCCCGCGGTCAAGCATCGCAACTTTCAAGTTTGCCCGTGAAGCATATAAAGCAGCTGTCATGCCGCCAGGACCAGCTCCGATTACGATTACATCATACTTATCTGTCATCTGTACTTCCTCAAATTATTATAAATATTGATTGATAATTTGTTCTAATTGAGTCTTATCATGATAACCCACGATTGAATCTACAATTTTCCCATCTTTTTTAATTATCATCGTTGGAATTGACATAATTCCCAATTCACTTGCAGTATTAGGATTTTGATCAATATCTAATTTGGTGAATTTAACTTTATCACCTAATTCTTCTGATAATTGATCAACTACTGGGCTTTGCATTCTACATGGACCGCACCAAGTTGCCCAAAAGTCAGTAAAAGTTAATCCCTTTGCAGTTTCTTCATTAAAGTTTGCATCCGTTAATTCTTTAACTGCCATATTAATCTTCCTTTCTTATACTTCACTTACTTTTTATAAGTATAAAATAACAAATTATTTTTTTAAAAGCAATATCTTTGCTTAACTCTATTGTATAACAAAAAGAAAAGGTAATAAAACGTAAAAAACGAAGATACCACAAGGATGGACAATTAAGTGCTAATTCAAAAGCTTTTGAAATTACAAACCGTCCCATTGTCTAACTCAATTAAAAATAAAAAAGACTGGACTTGCGTCACAGCCTTTAAAATATTTTTTACTTGTTTGTAAAGCCGTATTTCTTGTTGAAACGATCGACAACACCATCTGCTTGAGTAAACTTTTGCTTACCTGTGTAGAATGGGTGAGAGTCACTTGAAATTTCAACACGAATTAATGGATATGTGTTACCGTCTTCCCATTCAACAGTTTCATCTGAAGTAGCTGTTGAACCTGACAAGAACTTGTAACCTGTTGATGAATCCATAAATACAACTTTATGGTAATCTGGATGAATTCCTTGCTTCATTCTAATTTCGCTCCTTTGCCCTGGTCCATTTGCTGAGCCAGAGTTATTTTTCGTGTTCATACAACAGATATCATCTTATCATGAAACATTAACACTTGCAATATGCTTTTAAACTATTTTATTGATTTTATCTTACTAATTTGGGTAATAAATTCTTGATTGTTTTTTGTTTGACGCAACATATTCAATACTTCAGATGTATCTTGAGTTAAATCATTTGTCATTAAATCACGTCGTAATTTCCAAATTGCATTTCGAATTTCACTAGGTAATAATAATTCTTCTCTTCTAGTAACTGATTTATCAAGATCAATTGCAGGATAAATCCGACGTTCTGCTAACGTACGATTCAAATGCAATTCTTGATTACCAGTTCCCTTGAATTCTTCATAAATAACATCGTCCATTCGACTGCCAGTATCAATCAAGGCCGTTGCCAGAATCGTTAAGCTGCCGCCTTCTTCAACATTCCGCGCAGCTCCAAAGAATTTTTTCGGTTTATACAATGCAGCCGGATCAACCCCGCCAGATAATGTTCGTCCACTCGGAGTTTCAACTAAATTATAGGCCCGTGCAAGACGTGTTAACGAGTCAAGCAAAATAACTACATTTTGTTTATCTTCAACTAACCGCATTGCGCGTTCTAAAACCAATTCAGCTACTCGAATGTGATTTTCAGGACGTTGATCAAAAGTAGAATAAATCACTTCGCCATTGACTGTACGTTCCAAATCGGTAACTTCTTCTGGCCGTTCATCAATTAACAGCAACATTAATTTGGCATCGGGATAATTTTCAGAAATTCCACCTGCAATTGCCTTTAATAAACTTGTTTTACCTGCATTAGGCGGTGCAACAATTAATCCCCGCTGACCAAAGCCAATTGGTGCAAATAAATCAATTACGCGTGTTGAAATTTGTTTAGCATTGGTTTCTAATTTAATTTGTTCATCTGGATAAATCGGCGTTAGAGCTGGAAAATGCGGACGATCCTTAGCTTCTTGCGGTGACTTACCGTTTACAGAATCAATCCGCATCATGCCGTAATTTTGTTCTCCATGACGCGGCGGACGAGCTAGTCCAGCAACTAAGTCTCCGTTTCGCAAACCGAATTTACTGATTTGACTAACTGAAATATAAATATCTTCTTGTGAAGGGCCATAATTAATTGGACGCAAGAAACCATATGAATCACGCGAAATAATTTCCAATACACCTTCCATGTAATAATAGCCCTGCTTTTCAGCTTGAGCACGCACTACAGCCATTGCTAATTCTTTTTTATTCATTTGACTGTAATAAGGAATCTTATACTTACGTGCATATTCGTAAATTTCTTTCAGCGTCATTTGTTCCAACGTTTTTAACGTTACATTTTCTGCTGATTTTTGTTTCTCATCTTTTTTCACAGCTTTTTTTTCGGTTTTCTTTTCCATTTTTTGTCATCCTTAATCTGCCAAATTATCAGCAACAGTCAATAATTCAATTTCTACAGATAATTGCCGCATTTTTTCTACAATTCGATCATATCCACGCAAAATATTATCTGCATTATTAATTACAGTAGTTCCTTTGGCCATTAATCCTAAGCCTAGTAATGCGACTCCTGCACGAATTTCACCAGCATCCACAGTTGCTCCTTTCAAATGTTCAGCATGCTTAATTGTAAAGACCCCATCTTCACATTTAATTTCTGCTCCCATCCGTTGCATTTCAGGAATGTGCTTAATTCGTTTAGGATAAATAGTTTCGATAATCTTTGAGGTTCCTTGGGCACGCATCAACAATGGCGTAATAGGTTGTTGCAAGTCAGTGGCAAAACCTGGAAAAGGAGAAGTTTTAACTGTTACCGGATTTAATCGATCATTTCCAGGAATATAGATACTATCTTCATTGATTTCCATTGTAACGCCCATTTCACGTAATTTGGCAATAAATGGATCCAAGTGTTCAGTAATCACATTTTTCACTAAAACTCCATCTCCATTTGCTGCTGCAAATGCCAAATATGTTCCGGCTTCAATCCGATCCGGAATAATAGTATGAGTATTATCTGATTTAAGAGTGTCTACCCCTTCAATTCGAATTTCGTCAGTTCCGGCTCCACGGATATGAGCTCCCATATTATTCAAAAATGTAGCCAAATCAATGATTTCAGGTTCTTTCGCAACGTTTTCCATAATTGTTGTTCCCTTGGCTTTAACCGCTGCTAACAACACGTTAATCGTTGCACCAACTGAAACCATATCAAAAAACACTCGTGAACCATGTAAACCTTCCGGACCAGTAGTAATTTTAACCGCATTTTTTTGTTCTTCAACATGGGCACCTAAAGCCTTAAAACCTTTGATATGCTGATCAATTGGCCGTGGTCCAATGTTATCACCGCCAGGGAAACCAACCGTTGCCTCGCCAAATTTACCAAGTAATGCACCCATGAAATAATATGATGCACGCAAACTGCGAATTGCTCCACCTGGAAGTGGACGATTTTCAATTTGCGTTGGATCAATTTCTAATTGTCCATGACTGAAATGTGATTTAACATTCATCGCTTCCAAGATCAACATTAAGTTATGTACATCTAAAATTTCAGGTACTGAATCAAATTTTACAGGTGTATCTGCTAAAATGGCTGCAGGAATCAAAGCAACAGTACTGTTTTTAGCACCGCCGATGGTTACTTCGCCATGGAGTCGCTGCTCGCCTTTAACTATCATTTTTTTCATCGAAAGATCCTCACTAAACAAAAGATTTAATTATTATACCGTATCATTGTCTTTTACAGACATGTCACCTTTTATGATACAAGATAGCCCGCTTGGTTTCAATCGTTTTTAGTTAATATTCCCATTAATTTTGAGTAGCATATCCAGTTGCATAGTTAATTTTAATATTATTCTGCACATTTGGGACAAAAACATTAAATTCTAAAGATCCATCTGCAGATTTAGCTTCAATGTGAGCCCCTGATGGAACTAAATTATTACCGTCATAAACATCAGTTACCCGATAACGAACTCGTTTATTCTGATCTAATGCTTTCCGAACTAAACCTTCATAGTAATTTTGACCAGTTGAAGTCTTGCTGCGAGCCTCGTTTGCCCATGCAGTTTGTGTTGCAATATTTGCTGGATTTGATTCTGAAGCATTAAATCCCCGCACTCCGCCAACTAATGCATATCCTAATAAATGTCCACGATCATAAGCGTGTTTATATTCACCAGGAAGATGAGTCAATTGATGAAATCCCTTTGGTTTCCAGTCTGTACGACCATTACCAGTTTGTTCCCGATTTTTATATTGCCGACTTGTTTTATTTAACCAAGCATTTCCAATATGTGCGCGTCCTAAACTATCAACTTCATTTGTTGCATATGGAGCACTATTAATTTGAGCATTTAAATTATTATGATTATTATTCAAAATAAACGCTCCGTGTCCATTATATGTAATTGTATCGGTTCCTAATTGTTGCTTAACATCCGGAGTCAAGACACTTGATGCTAATTTTTGATTAGGAGTATTTTGTGAACTGCGAATATTTTCACTAAATCCTAAATTAAGATTGGAAAACTTTCCGCTTACTCTGCCGCCAAACAAAATAATTAAAATGGTTGCTAAAACCGTAATAATTACTTGAGATGACGTTACTTTTCGCTTTTTCTTACGCTTTGCCATAATTTCAAACCCTCTCTTTTAATTTAGACAATTACTATTTTAAACCTTTTGTTATAGAAAAGAAAAAAAGCTTGCAAATCTTCGTCTTTAATGCGAAGTTTTGCAAACTCTTTTCATGCTTTAACTAGTTTAATCAATTATTCTTGATCATCATTTGTAACAGGTTCTTCATCAGCCAACAATTCTTGTAATTCATCATATTCTTGTGGACTAATTTGAACTTGTCCCGCTTTAATTGCGTGAATTCTTTCAACAGAAAAATGGCTTGTTAAGGCCAATTCGGCATCTGTTAAATGATACTTTTCTTGGTACTTAACGATTTCTTCAGCAAGGTTTCCTAATTTTTGTTCTTTCATTAGTGTTCGCCTCCGTTCCCAATCTATACTACTTTAAGAATATCACACTTCAATTATTTAGTAAGCAAAAAGGCTATTGATTTTCGTATGCAGCCTTTACAAATGCTGCGAATAAACCTTCTGGACGTTGTGGCCGTGATAAAAATTCTGGGTGATATTGTGAAGCAACAAAGAACTTGTTGGCTGGAATTTCAATAATTTCAACTAAACGATTGTCTGGTGATGTACCTGAAATTACCATACCTTTTTCTGCAAAAGCTTCGCGATATTCATTATTAAATTCATAACGGTGACGATGACGTTCCTGAATTACGTCTTGGTTATCATACGCAGCAGCAGCCACTGTACCAGGACGCAACTTGCATGGGTATGCACCTAAACGTTGAGTACTTCCCATTTCTTCAACATCTTCCTGTGCAGCCATCAAATCAATAATCTTGTGAGGTGCATTTGGATTTACTTCACCAGTTGTTGCATCTTCAATTCCCAAAACGTCACGGGCAAATTCAATACTTGCCATTTGCATTCCAAGGCAAACTCCTAAGAATGGAACATCATTTTCACGAGCATAACGAATTGCTTGAATCATTCCTTCTAAACCACGTGAGCCGTAACCGCCAGGAACAATAATACCATCGTAATCTTTCAACTTATCAGCAACATTATCTGCATCAATTGTCTCTGCGTCAAAGTAATCAATTTCAACTTTAGAGTTCACTTGATAACCTGCATGCCGTAATGCTTCGTTAACTGAAATGTATGCATCAGGCAATTGAGTATACTTACCAACTAAAGCAATCTTCACTAAACCTTGTAAATTACGAACCCGATCAACTAATGCTTTCCAATCTGTCATATCAGCTTCTGGAGTATCAAGATGTAATTTTTGACATACAATATCATCCATGTGTTGAGCTTGTAAGTTCAACGGAATTTGATATAAAGTATCCACGTCGCGAGATTCGATTACTGATTCTGGATCAACATCACAGAAACTAGCAATCTTATTGCGAATTTCTTGTGAAACTGGTTTTTCAGTTCGTACAACTAATAAGTTTGGTTGAATTCCGACACTTCTTAATTCCTTTACACTGTGTTGAGTTGGCTTAGTCTTCATTTCACCAGCAGCCTTCAAATATGGCAATAAAGTAGTGTGAATGTATAATACATTGTCAGCACCTACTTCGGCCTTCATTTGACGTAAAGCTTCCAAGAATGGTAATGATTCAATATCACCAACAGTTCCGCCGATTTCAGTAATAACTACGTCTGAATCAGTAACTGTTCCTGCACGCATGATTTTTTCCTTGATCATGTTTGTGATGTGCGGAATTACTTGAACAGTTTTACCTAAGTAATCTCCATGACGTTCTTTCCGCAATACTTCTGCGTAAATCTTACCTGTAGTTACGTTTGAGTATTTATTTAAATTAATATCAATGAACCGTTCATAATGGCCAAGGTCTAAGTCAGTTTCAGTACCATCATCAGTAACAAAAACTTCACCATGTTGATATGGGCTCATTGTACCAGGGTCAACGTTGATATATGGATCAAATTTTTGAATTGTAACTTTCAAACCGCGATTCTTCAATAAACGTCCTAATGATGCGGCAACAATTCCTTTTCCAAGTGAGGAAACAACCCCACCAGTAACAAAAATATACTTGGTCATTGTGAAAAATTCCTCCAATTAAGATTGATGATTTGAATGGGGATAAATAAAAAATAACAAGCTCCCTATTCAAAATTATGAATAGGGAGCCTACCTTCCGTTCAAATGGCTCTTTACGAGCGCCCAAATAAGATTTTACTCAATCAATGCTCAGACGTCAAGATTTTTATTCATCATCATCGTCTGAAAATTCATTTAATTGACCTTCAATTCCATCTGGCAATTCATCTTGTGGATCATCGCCATCGTCCATATCATCCAAATCATTTTGATAATCTTTCAATTCATGATTTTGATTGTTTTCATCACCAAAATCATCATCTTCTGGATCATCGTTATCATAATCGATGACATCATCGTCGTTACTTGAATCCAAGAAGGCATTTATTTTTTGCCGCTTGCGTGGTTGATCGCCTTCATCTTCATCAGAATGGACAAGAGCTTCATCGATTGATTCGTATGGATACCATGAACGTAATGCCCACATATTATCTCCAAGTGAGATAAAACTGCCATCAATGTTTAAATCTGTATAGAATTGTGATAATCGTTCACGAATTTCTTCATCACTTTTTTCAAGGAAGTTTTGAACAGCATTTGTTAAGTCAGCAAATGACATTGGTTCTCCCTTTTCATGTAAAATTTCGCGTGAAACTTCAATCATCGACAATTCTTTTTTATTCATACCTTCGAATTTTTCAAGCCCCAATGTGGTACACGTCCTTTCAGCAGTTTACTCTTCATCATACAATATTATACGTTAAATTGCAATCTAATTTTATAATCTCCCAATGGAACATCTCCGTTAAATAATTGATAGTCAATTTTGATTTCGCCATTAACTTGCGGTGTTTCTTCAATTTCTAACTGCATTGCATTCGTAACTACACTTAAAGGCACATTGCCAAATGGAGTATGATATGGAACTTCATTTCGCTTGCCCATTTCAAAATACAAATGTAATTTGTGTTGTCCCATTTTGCGGGTTAATTGAACCTTGCCATCTTGTTCAAACTTAAATGTAACTAACGCATCTTCTCCATCGGATGCATTTTGTTCCATATATCTTAAATAAGCCGCATTTTCAAACAAAATATACTTCCCAGAAAAATCTTGTACATACTCTTCGCTTTCACTGCCTAGTCGATGCAAAGTTTTAATATGTAAGGAAACTGGGATTTCATTTTTTCTAGCCAATCCAATCATCCCTTCTAACTCACTATTTATTATATCTCAATTCAGTTTCAAAAAAAATATAGAGCAAAAATGCGTTATAATTATTAATAATTAGTAAAATGAAAGAAGTGATTATCATTCAAAATATCGAATTATTGCCAATGGAAAAAGTTTTGCGTGATCCGATTCACAATTATATTTATATCCAACACAAAGTAATTCTTGATTTAATCAATACTCGTGAGTTTCAACGTTTGCGCCGAATCAAACAGTTAGGGACCACTAGTTACACTTTCCATGGTGCAGAACATTCACGTTTTTCCCACTCGGTTGGTGTATATGAAATCACTCGAAAAATTTGCGACCTATTCCAACGTAACTATGCTTCTAAAACTGCTGGTGATGGATTATGGAATGATAATGAACGACTCGTTGCTTTATGTGCAGCGCTATTGCATGATGTTGGCCATGGTGCATACTCACATACCTTTGAACATATTTTTAACACTGACCATGAAAAAATGACTCAACTCATCATTACTTCGCCTGATACAGAAGTTAATCAAGTATTACGCCAAGTAAGCGATGATTTTCCTGAAAAAGTAGCAAGCGTAATTGCTAAAACGTATCCTAATCAACAAGTAGTTCAAATGATTTCCAGTCAAATCGACGCTGATCGTATGGATTATTTACTGCGAGATTCTTATTTTACTGGAACAAATTATGGCAGTTTTGATTTAACACGTATTTTGCGGGTAATGCGCCCTTATCAGGATGGAATTGCGTTTAATTTTAGTGGAATGCACGCCGTAGAAGATTACATTGTAAGTCGGTTCCAAATGTATCAGCAAGTCTATTTTCATCCTGTTTCGCGTTCGATGGAAGTTATTTTAAGTTCATTACTTAAACGAGCCAAAGATTTATATGAAAATGGACAATTAACGCATGATTTTGCATATGAAACTTTAAAACCATTTTTTGATAATCACTTTACTCTTGAACAATATTTAAAACTTGATGATGGTGTTTTGAATACGTGTTTCAGTATTTGGAGCGAATGTGATGATCAAATCTTAAAAGATCTATGTCAGAGATTCTTGAACCGAAAACCGTTAAAATCCGCTAAGGTAAGTGATCAGACTCGGGGTTTGTTGCCAAAATTACGAGCATTAATCACTGAAGCCGGATTTAATCCATATTACTATGCTGCTACCAACGATAGTTTTGATTTGCCGTATGATTCGTATAATCCAGCATCCAATAAGCCGCAAACGCAGATTGAATTAATGCAAAGCGATGGCTCACTGATTGAATTATCAACTGTAAGCGAACTAGTAAATGCCATCAGCGGCAAAATCTTAGGTGACGAACGTTTCTTCTTTCCAAAAGAAATGTTAGCTAAAGGAAATCAACTGGAAATCTTTACTCCAGTTTATCAAGAATTTGAACGCTACTTGCATAATGATCGTTTGATTTTTCCAACAGATTAGCTAAATTTGAAGAAGGTGTGACAAAACACAAAAACAGGCATGTTGTAAGAAAAAAACGAACGAATTACGTAGAATTGATTCGGAGGTTTTTGAATTTACAAACATGCCTGTTTGTTTTGGAACCCGATTATGCGAATATAGAAATAGAGACTGGACTTATGTCACAGTCTCTATTTAAAGCTTACCCTTCTTTTGCATTTTCAACTTTTCTTGCCATCAAGAATGTAGTAATTACAATTACTCCAATTACCGCAACTGCAGAATACAAGACTAACATACATTCTGAGACAAAGATTTTCGAATTCAGATAATATCCAAAACTGGCATGTAATTTCGCCAAAAGAACAAACAAAGCTAAATCACTGCCAAACATTCCGAAGAATAAAGTATTAAAAGTCATTCCCATAATTTGCGAGCCGATATTGCTTCCACTTTCAAACAGCTCTTTTCGTGTGATTTTAGGATTTTGGTCAATAATTTCTTCTAAGCCGCTTGCAATCGCAATCGCCGCTTCCGCAATTGCACCTAAAGTACTTAGAATGGCGGTCGCAATTGACAACTGTTCAAAATTAACTCCAATCAACAAATTAAAAGCTTCGATTTCTTCTGATTGCTCCATCGCGAACCCTTTAATTTGGGCAAAGTGATCCATTGGGATAATTAAGAGCAACATAACTGCTAAAACGATAATGGTAGCAATAAATGCCACGTTAGTTGAGCGTTCATCATTATTTCCCATGTAAATCGTAATCGCTAAAATACAGATTCCAGCAAATAATGAAACTCCTAATGGGGGAAAGCCGCTTGAAATTAAGATAACTGTTAAGAATAAAATTCCAAAATTCAATAGTACACTGCAAAATGAAGATACACCCTGTTTACCGCCAAAAATAATCATTAGGATACCTAAAACAATGGTTAATGCTAGGATTGAGGACATTGTGAATCACTTCTTCCTAAAATTCGCGAACATAGAAAACTTGCTGATGGAATCACCAATGTAATCCCAATTCCACTAATCAACGCTTGAGCCACTCCTAAAGCCATTGACCATTCAAACGTATATGCATAAGTATTTCCAGTCCGGAAGTAAAGTACAGCAATCGCAAATGTTTCAGCAAAGAAAATCATTAGTAAAACATTGATTAACGGTCCCATAATTGCATGGCCAACTTCTTGACCAGAACGATATAATTGTTTTGCAGAAATTTCCGGCTGTTTTCGCTTCATTTCAAATAACGTTGAAACAATATCCGTTGAAGCATCCATAACCGCACCCAGCAATCCGATTACCGTTGCCGATAAAAATAATTGTTCCGGTTCCTGCGTTGCAAAATCTAATGCTTCATAATGAATGCCGTTATTTCCCGTTAAGTATAAAATTCCAATGCCAATTGCCAATGCCACACTTGTCCCAAAAACAATCGACGCAAACGAGACTGCACACTGCTTATTCCAGCCAATTACTAATACTAGTGACAAACCTGTAAATAATAATGCACTAAAGGCAAATAACCAGAAGAAATTAGTAAAATCAAAGTGGACATCCATTTGAACAAAAATCAAAAAGATAACAAAGTTCATTGCCACACTTAACATTGCACGTAGGCCTTTAGTATGCATGAATAGGTAAAGTAAAACAACAACTAACCAAATCAGCATCACCAAATATGTATCTCGCTTATAATGCGAAATGCCAGCAGTAAGTTTCTTTCCTGAATGATGTAAATTCAAAAAGATTTGCTGACCTTCATGATATTGTTGATCATAAGCACCGGATTTTGAAAATTGATTTTCAACTGTCAAAATCTTACCCTTATATTTACCATTGATTAATTTTAAAGTTAATGTCTGTTGCGTTGTTTGATCTTTATTTTGATATGAATCTTCAGTTGCAACTGGAGCAGCATTCTTAACTTTTACTACGCGAGCGACATCTTGATGATATAAAAAAGCGTCATGTGAAGTAAAAAAGTAAAGGAATACTCCACTTAATGCAATCAAAATCGCCGTAATAATTGTTTTCTTTCGCTGCATTTTAATCACCTCGATAATCATCCTTAACAATAACATTCATCTGGGTGAATTTAAAGAAAAAAATACCAACTCCTGAAAATTATCAAGAGCTGGTATTCAAATTAATTGATACTAATAACTAATTGCACGTTGTCTATCAGCATTCCAGTGTTGATAGAAGTAATTTGTACTCATACTTGCTTTTCGTCCTGTCCATGGATCATTGTAATATAAGGTATTGCCTCTATAGCCAGTTAATGTCAATGCGTGGTTCACAAAACCATCAACATTTGCCACCCAAATTACAACAAGGTGACCCCGAATTAACTTATCTTTAATCGCATTCAAACTAGCACCGGTCATAATTTGACTGTGTCCAAGATGATGATTTACAACTGGGGCAATACCAGTAGGAAAAATCCACCAACCGCTTGGACTAAATGGATTACCAACAAAGCCTTTATTACCATCATTGCTTCGTGGCATTTCCTTAGCTAAGTCAATCTTGTTAACCTTGCAACCTGCATACTTAAGCATCATTGCAACGGCAGTAATTTCACAACCAGTTGGTAATTCAGGGCGCTGACAAATAACATCTGCATTATTAAATACACCTTCAACAGCACCGTTATTGCCATTGATATAGTATGTTTTACGTCCAATTGTTACATCATGATGATACATTTTACCATCATTTGCATAAACTACCCATTTATGTTGATTGCCAATGTATTGAAGACCAGTCTTCATTGCACCAGTAACGCCATCAAAAAGATACCAATTATTGTTGATTTTTTGTTGACCATAGACCATTTGTCCTTGATTATTATAGTAAACCGTCTTATGTTGATTCTTAATATATTGGAAGCCCTTCTTCATTGCGCCGGTAACATCATCGAAATAATACCAATGGTTATTAAGTTTATATTGGCCATGAATCATCTTACCGTCATTACGATAGTACACCGTCTTGTTTTGGTCGTTGATTCGTTGGAAACCAGTAACAAAATGATTATGATTTAATAAATACCAATCATTGTTGATTTTAACTTGACCATTAGCTTCAATTGCACTTGCATTATCAAAATGATAAGTTTGACCATTAATCTTTTGAGTTCCAATTGCGCCTTGACCATTTCTATCATAGTAATAAATTTGATAATTTCCTTGATCAGCAAAGAATCCAGTTGCCATTGCTCCAGTCACATTATCAAAGTAGTAATTGTGACCATTTACTGCTTGATGCCCATAAATCATTTGACCTTGAGCATTGTAGTAAACAGTCTTGTGTTGATTCTTAATGTATTGGAAGCCAATCTTCATTGCACCAGTCACATTGTCAAACAAATACCATTTATTATTGATCTTTTGTTGACCATAAAGCATGTTGCCAAAACGATCGTAGTAAACAGTCTTATTTTGATCCTTAAGATAAACAAATTGACTCTTTATTTGTTTGCCTGTTTGAGGATCAAAGTATTGCCAATGACCATCGATTTTTTGTTGACCATAAACAGCATTGCCTAAACGATCAAAGTAATATTCACCCTGTGTACCTTTATCCCAAATATATTTGTTCTTAGCTTGTGCGCCAGTTACCCGATCAAAGTATTGCTTTTTACCGTTAATTGTTTGCAAGCCATAAACCATATTACCATTTTGGTTATAGTAAACTTCTTTATGCTGCTTACCAAGCCAAACATATGCATTCTTAGCTTGAGCACCGGTTACAGTATCAAAGTATTGCCAGTGACCATTAATTTTTTGCTGACCATAGACCATATTGCCCATGCGATCATAATAAACTGTCTTATTTTGGTCATTAAGGGTTACATATTGGTTCTTAACTTGTTTTCCAGTTTGGCTGTCAAAATATTGCCACTTGCCGTCAATTTTTTGTTGACCGTAAACCATATTGCCCTGGCCATCAAAATAATATTCACTGTGGGTATTTTTATCCCATACATATTGCTTTTTTGCTTGTGCACCAGTTGTAGGGTTAAAGTATTGTTCTTTACCATTAATTGTTTGCAAACCATAAACCATGTTCCCTTTATTTGGATCATAGTAAACTTCTTTTCTTTGTTCACTAACCCATTGGTAACCAAACTTAAGTGCGCCAGTTACCTTGTCAAACATATACCATTTATTATTAATTTTTTGTTGACCATAAACCATTGCTCCATTCGATGGATTATAGTAACAAATTTTATTTTGATCATTAATTTTTTGGAAACCAATTAAATTCTTGCCATTTTCTTGTAAATACCAATTATTATTGCGTTTTACTTGTTGAGCATTTGAATGATTTTCAGCAAAAGTATATTTATCAAGCAAATTTACCTGTGGAGTTTGAGGTTGTTGCGCAGGTTTTGATTGATTTTCTACTTGTTGAGTTGGATTTTGCTGAGGTTGTTCTGCTGGCTTTTGAGTTGCAGTTGTTTGCTCTGATTGTTTAACTGTATTTGAATTTGGTGTATTTTGAACTTTTTCTTGATTATTTTGAGATTGGGTTGGTTGATTTTTCTTAGCAGGCACTGCAGCAAAATTAGTAACTGATTGTTTATTTTCTGGTGTACTTGCCTTTGAACTTGATTGAATTGAAACTGCACTAGACTTTGTATTTGAATTTATATCTTGTGAGTTAGCAGTTGCTGCTTTTGAAGATAATGTAACTGTCTTTTGTTGCTTATAACATAAAGAACTAGTTTGACTAGTTGATGATGTTTGCACAGTTACAGGTTCAGTTTTTGTCGTTTGAACTTGATCAGCTTTTACATACGAAGCGGAACCTAACGACATTCCAAAAAATAAAATTGGAGCTGATACCCAAAATTTACCAGATTTATATAATTTAAAACGTTTTTTTGATTCTCTAAACATATCTCCCACTACATCCTTTAATTAAAATATTACAGAGAAAATTATATCACTAAAAATAAAGGCTGCAACACACTGTTACAGCCTTTATTTAAAATTTTAAACATTTATTGTTATTTGCTCAAAGAATTAATAAGCATGCGCGCTTAGTTGCTCTTTACATCTTACTTAACTTCGATGCCGCAGCCTCATCAATAATGACTGTTACATTTGGATGATTTTGCAATACACTTGCAGGCACTTCAGTTGTCACTGGCCCTTCAATCATCTTTTGAATTGCATCAGCCTTCTTTTCGCCATATGCTTCTAATAAAATATGCTTAGACTTCATAATTGAGCCAATTCCCATTGAATATGCTTCCTTTGGCACATTTTCTTCATGTTCAAAGAAACGAGAGTTGGCATCAATGGTTGATTGAGTCAGTTTAATTTTGCTTGTTAATGCATCAAATGGTGTTCCTGGTTCATTAAAACCAATGTGGCCATTGCGGCCTAATCCTAATAATTGCAAATCAATTGGATTTTCTTCAATAATCTTGTTGTAACGTGCAGTTTCTGCAGTTGCATTCAAGTTTGTTCCATCTGGTACATATGAGTGCTTAAATGGTTTAAATTTGAATAAATGTTCTTGCATGAAGTAGTGATAACTTTGAGGATTATCAGCCTTCAATCCAACATATTCATCTAAGTTAACTGAAATACAGTCTGAAAAATCTAAATCACTATTTACAATTTCTTGATAAGTTGTAATTGGAGTACTTCCAGTAGCTAACCCAAAGACTTTTGCTCCACTTTGTAATTCATTTTGAAATACTTCAAATCCTTTTTTTCCGCCCTCATTTTGATCTTTAACAACGATAACTTTCATGATGAATTCTCCTTTTCTGTTATTTTGGTATAGTCCAATTATATAATGGGCTATACCATTTTTCAAGTGCTTTTTGCTATTTATTAAAAATTGTGTGATCGTTTTCATTTGTGATAGAATATGTTTATAGAGAACTAGGGTTCTTTAGAGAGGAGCATTATCATGAGTGAAGATGTATTTTTTAATCCTGGACAATCAATTGCTAGTGACTATGATTACAATAAAGCATACGTGGCTGCTCAAATCTATCATCAAAAAGTAGAAAAGCCTGTCTTAGTTGTTAAAGAAAAAGATAATCAACCTTACGTAATCTTTGATGAAGAAGCAGCCATCGAAGAAGAAAATCAAGAAAAAAAACAAGCAAAATCGTATAAAGTTGTTAAACGGATAAGTGATTAAAGATAAATTAGAATAAAAATGGGCGTGCTGTAAAGAGAGATCCTTTGAACCACAAAATAAAGATTCAAAAAATTTCTAACTTACAAGCATGCCCGTTTATTTTTAAACGGTTTATGGTATAAAACAAAGAAGGTGTAACAAAACATCCTAAACAGGCATTGTTGTAAGGAAAAAAACGAACGAATTACATAGGATTGATTCGGAGGCTTTTAAATTTACAGACATGCCTGTTTGTTTTGGAACCCGATTATGCGGAAATAAAAAATAGAGGCTGGACTTATGTCACAACCTCTAACTTATTAGTCCTTTGGTGTTGTTTCTGAACGGAAACGGTTTTTAAACAATGGACTAACTGGTTTATTTTCATGAATTCGACGAATAGCATCACCAATAAGTGGACCTACTGATACCTGAGTCAACTTATCAATTTGTTTTTCTTCAGGAATTTGAATTGAATCTGTTACAATAATTTTCTTAATTGGAGACTTATCTAACCGTTCAATTGCTGGGCCAGACAATACTGGGTGAGTAGCACATGCATAAACTTCCTTAGCACCTGCATCCATCAATGCTTGAGATGCCAAAGTAATTGTTCCAGCAGTGTCAATCATATCATCAATAATAATGCAGCGCTTATTATCAACAGAGCCAATAATATTCATAATTTCAGCTACATTTGCCTTTGGACGACGCTTATCAATGATTGCAATTGGAGCTTTCAAAAATTCAGCTAACTTACGTGCACGTGTAACACCACCATGATCAGGTGAAACTACCACTGCATCCTTTTCCAAATTATTCTTCAAGAAGTAATCTGCCAATAATGGGGCACCCATCAAATGATCAACTGGAATATCAAAGAAACCTTGAATTTGAGCAGCATGCAAATCTAATCCAATTACGCGATCTGCCCCCGCTTTTTCAAGCATATCAGCAACTAACTTAGCAGTGATTGGTTCACGAGAACGCGCCTTACGGTCTTGACGTGCATATCCATAATACGGCATAACAACATTAATTGTTGAAGCACTTGCCCGTCGCAATGCATCAATCATAATCAACAATTCCATTAAATTATCATTGACCGGAGCAGATGTTGATTGGATAATGAAAATTTCATCACCACGAATACTTTCTTCAATATTAATCCGGATTTCTCCATCACTAAAACGATCTACAGATGTCTTGCCAAGAGGAACTCCCACAGCATCTGCAATTTTCTTTGCTAACGGTTTGTTTGAGTTCAAAGCAAAAATCTTAACCTTTGAACTATAACTTTGTTCAGCCATAATTGCCTCCAATAATGATTAGTCTACTATAATAGTATTAATTTATCGGCTCAAAAGCAAGTTAATTTTGATTATTTTTGTTGATTTTCTGCTTTTTCAGCTTCTTCGGCTTCTTTTGCAGTTTCTGCTACTGGGTAACGATCATAGTAGCCCTCTTTATTTACTTGACGTCCCCGACCAATTCCCATTGCATGTGCAGGAACATCATTAGTAATTGTTGAACCAGCAGCCACATATGCGTGATCACCAATTTCCAATGGTCCAATTAAGTTTGCTCCGCTTCCAATAAATGAGTAGTCGCCAACATTGGTATGGTGTTTATTCTTTCCATCGTAGTTAATGAAAATTGTGCCACAACCAATGTTGATATCTTTACCTAATGTAGCATCACCAACGTAAGTCAAATGACCAACTTTTGTATTCTTACCAATTTGAGCTTTCTTAACTTCAACAAAGTTTCCAATATGAACATTTTCGCCAATTTCAGCTAATGGACGTAAGTGACTGTATGGTCCAATGTTTGAATTTTTATGCATAATTGAATCTTCCAAATATGAAACTGTAACAGTCACACCATCTTCAATTGTGCAGTTTGTAATTTGTGAATGTGCGCCAATCACACAGTCTTCACCAATCACTGTTTTGCCTTTTAATTGCACACCAGGTTCAATCACTGTATCTGAACCGATCTTAACATCAACATCAATGTAAGTATTTTCAGGATCAATAATTGTTACCCCGTTACGCATATGTTCCTCATTAATTCTTTGTTGCATAACTTTAGTTGCTTTTGATAAGGCTACACGATCATTAACTCCCATTGATTCAGCAAAATCATCCATTTCATAAGCGCCGATTTTTTCGCCTTCACTTTGTAAAATTCCAATTACATCTGGTAAGTAGTATTCACCTTGAGCATTATCATTGTTTACTTTATGCAATGATTCAAATAATTTTTGGTTATCAAAAACATACACACCAGTATTAATTTCATCAACACGTGCTTCTGCTTCTGTTGCATCTTTTTGTTCAACAATTTTTTCTACTTCACCATCGCTGTTCCGAATTACCCGACCATAGCCAAATGGATTATCAGCTTGTGCAGTTAAAACAGTTGCTGCATCATGATGTGCTTCATGGTAATCAAACAACTTATTAAAAGTTTCAGCTGTAAATAACGGTGTATCACCGCAAGCAACCAAAGTCATCCCAGCCTTATCCGCAAGTAAATCTTCAGCTTGCATTACTGCATGACCTGTCCCCAATTGTTCTGCTTGCAATACGTATTCTGTCCGATCACCTAATGTTTCTTTGACCTTTTCAGCACCATGTCCCACGACGGTTACAATTTGGTCAACATTTACTTTCTCAATTTGTGTCAAAACATGGTCAACCATTGATTTGCCGCAAACTTGATGTAAAACCTTATATAATTTTGATTTCATTCGAGTACCTTGACCCGCAGCTAAAATAATTGCAAATTTTGCTGTCATTTATCTTCCTCATTCTCTTCTAAATTTAAATCTTACTCATGGTTAAATTTTAACGTAAATAAAATAGACTTTCAAACAAAAACAGAAGGTAGTTCAAAACACCAAAAGAAGCTGGACGTAAGTCCAGCCTCTAACTTCTTTATTCTATTGTTGATTTTATTGAATTTGACGATCAGTCCGTTTGCCAAATACTTTTTCAAGATAATTACCGCTGCTTACATGAATGGTTTGATTTAATTCATTTACATTATCAACATTTAATAATGAAGTGTAATCATCAACTAGGCGACGACCATTCTCACCTACAGAAGTTTCAGCAAAAACGGTAATTCCGACTACTTCTGAATCAAATTCCTTAATCATTGACTTCATTCCATTGACAGTGCCGCCGCCTTTCATGAAATCATCAACAATCAAAACATGTGAACCGCGTTGCAAACTACGCTTTGAAAGTTCCATTTTTTCAATTCGTTGACTTGAACCAGAAACATAATTTACAGAAACAGTCGAGCCTTCTGTAATCTTTGAATCACGACGAACAATTACAAATGGTGCATTCAAGTAGTATGCAACACTTTGAGCAATTGGAACACCTTTAGTAGCAACTGTCATGATTGCATCCACTTGACGTCCCATATATTCGCGGGCAATCAAACGACCAACATGCCGTAAAACTTCTGGATTACCTAATAAATCTGAAAGGTAAACATATCCCCCAGGAAGTAAACGTGATTCTTGTGATAATTCAGCTGCCATTTCCCAAATAAATGTTTCAGCTTCATCTTCAGCAACTGATGGAATAAAACGAGCTCCACCTGCTGCTCCCGGAATAGTTTCTAATACACCGATTCCCCGGTTAACAAAAGTTCGCTTGATGATTGCCAAATCTTCACTAATAGAGGACTTAGCTGATTCATACCGTTTAGCAAAATAAGTTAATGAAACTAACTTATGCGGATTTTGTAAAAAATAACTGGTCATATCAATTAAGCGGTCACTACGACGTACTTTCATTCCAATCCCTCCATACACTATTAATAAATCAAAATTTAACTTTATTGGTTTCATCCATATTAAATTACATATAACATCAATAATTTAGATTATAATTTTCGCCTGCTAATAAATATTCGCATTTTATAATCGAATGTAGATAGATTATCATTATTTTACCAATTCGTCAACTGAATTCTGAAAAATAGATTATCATATTCTTTTCTTTTTGCA
>DXFP01000051.1 GCA_019114385.1 Candidatus Ligilactobacillus excrementigallinarum
CAAGATACTTATTTTTCAGGAGATCAATTAGCTCAACAATTAAACATTAGTCGGACAATGGTCTGGAAGCATATCCAAGCACTTAAAGAAGACGGATTTATGATCGAATCGAAACGTAATGCCGGCTACCGCTTATTACCCGGTTATTCATTAAACGCCGCACTAATTCAATCCAACTTAACTATGCCCACCCAAGTTGAAACTTTCACTACCATTGATTCAACCAATACATACTTAAAAAATTTTTTAACTAACCATTCACTAAAAAGTCCAATGGCAGTCATTGCAGAACAACAAACAAACGGTTATGGCAGATTTAAACGCAACTACTACTCCCCTGCACACGGCGGATTATACTTGAGTTTATGCATTCCCCTAACTCAAACTTTAAAGCCTTCACTATTAACTACAAGTGTCGCTGTGGGTGTTTTGCATATTCTGCAACAGTTCTTCCCTGAACAAAATTTCTCAGTAAAATGGGTAAATGATATTTATGCCAATGGTAAAAAAATAGTCGGAATATTAACGGAAGCCACCACTGACTTAGAATCATTATCTCCTACTGACGTGGTAATCGGCATTGGAATTAACTTAACCACAGAACATTTTCCAGCAGAATTGAAAGACAAGGCACAGGCAGCGGGAACTAAACTCCCTGCTGATATTAATTTGATTGCTGCGAAACTAATCAATGAAATCGAAGTAATTGCTCAAGATTACCAGACTGGAAAATACTTGACTGAGTACCGCCAAAAATTAAATTTGATGAATCGAGAAGTTGCCTTGCAAGTTGGTAAAAAACAAATCACTGGCGTTGTGCAAGATGTGAATGATGATGGTGGAATTGTAATCAAGATGGAAGATGGCAGTTGCCAACCATTTTATTCGGGTGAGGTTAAAAAGGTAGGATGTGATGACCGCCTCGAGTAACGGCCAATATAAGTTAAACTGTGCATACAAAATCTAAAAGCTACGCCCTTATATTTGTTAAACTCGAACATAAAAACATGAAGTAAAAGCCAAACATGATCAAATAATGGAACCAAAATCTGGATGTTTTATACTTACATTTAGCTTGGTGAATCTGAGTTCAACAGTGAGAATACGCAAATCAGTTACGAAGCAAAGCATATGAATCACAGCAATTCGCTGTGTTCTTTTTTATTGCAATTGTTAACAATAGTATTGTGTTTTAGTTAACAATTAGGTATAATCAGTGCAGAAAGGAAGTTCAATATGCAAAGTAAAGCGATTCGATTAGGACAAATTGCAGTAATGACTGCATTGATTATTGTTTTGGGATTTATTCCGCCGATTCCATTGGGAGTGATTCCAGTTCCGATTGTAATTCAAAATTTAGGAATCATGTTAGCTGCAATTATTTTAGGTACTAAAAATGGTACCTTTAGTGTCTGGTTATTTTTAATCATTGGTTTTTGCGGTATCCCAGTCTTTCCAGGACAAGCAAATGGCTTAACCGTTCTTTTTTCCCCATCAGGCGGATATGTAATTGCATGGGTATTAACTCCGCTATTGATTGGCTTAATTCTCAAACACTTTAATGTCCGTTCGTTTTCTATGACTTTTATTACGGTTTGGTTAGTCGGAGTGTTATTTACCGAAATTTTGGGTGGATGTTTCCTATCATGGTATACCCATACTAGTCTCAAAGCAGATTTAATTGCTAATTTAGCCTTTATTCCTGGTGATACAATAAAAGCTCTATTGGCAAGTTGGATCGGATTACGAATTCGTAAAATCATTCGGATTTAATAATTATTTCCATGTTATACTGTTCTTGTAAAGGAATTTATATAAAGAGGTTGTTTCACATGAAAAAAGGACTGCTTATTATTCCAGTACTAGCTTCAACACTTCTTCTGGGAGGATGCGGTAATCAATCAAGTCCTCAACATAAGGGGACTGATTCAACGCAAACGTCTAAAGTAGCTAAAAACTCACATGTTTCACATGCATCTTCAAAAGCACAACAATCTAGCGAAGAAGATCAAGGTTTGTGGAATCAATCAAAGAGTCAGAAATTAGCTGCATATATGCAAACTTGGGGCAATGCAATGGGACAACATTATGAAAGTTACGGTCCTAATCACGATACTAATTTCTACGGCTGTGCTTTCCCAAGTCAACTTGACCAAATTCTGCTTAAAGTGGATAATCAGACCGTTACAATGAAATGGTCAAATGACGGTACTGGAAATGCCACATACAATATCGTTGGTATTTACTGTGATAGTGCAAATGCTAAACCAATGGATGCTCACTTATATTTCTTCACCTTCCATGACGATGAACCCGTTGTATTAGTTACTCAACAAACAAACGGCAATATTATGAAATCCAATGCTAATCAACCTGATGATGGTTTGCACTTCAAAGAAACTGCCAACAAAGACTTAAAGAACGCCTTTAAACAAATTGCCAACGGTGAAACACCAGCTGCACCAAGCGGCACAGACACAGCAAACAACTTTGATTCAAGTGTTGCTACTAGTTCATCAAGCAAAACAAGTTCAAATTCTAACTCAAATGATGATCAAAATGTGCCAGATAACTTCCCTTCAAATATGCAGGGAACATGGTATACCTACGATTCTATGTCAGACCAAGTTATAACATTAAAAATTGATGGTAATAAAGTAACTTCAGAAGGAATCACCCTTGAAGTCCATAAAATTACCCCAGACCAAATTAAACAAAATACCGCTAATCCGCCTTCAAGTGACAGTTCTCATCGATATTGGGCATATTTCAAATCTTCTAATGGTTGGTTAAATGTTTATGGCTGGTATCAAAGTGCTGGTACGGGTACTTTCTATAAAGTTGATACTGAAGATGTAAATGGTCAACAAGTTCCTGTGCTTGAACAAGCTAGCGGAACAGCAATGAACATCGACCATAAATACTATCAATCAAAAAACATGGCAATGCAACAAAAAGATCATAATCAAAGCAGTCAAAATCAAGATACTCAAACTGCAGATGATGACTAAAAAGCAAAAAGGTGTGTCTCAAACAGGCATGTTGTAAGGAAAAAAAACGAACGAATTACGTAGGATTGATTCGGAGTTTTTTTGAATTTACAGACATGCCTGTTTGTTTTGGAACCCGATTATGCGGATATATAAATAGAGGTTGGACTTATGTCACAACCTCTATTTATATATCCGGACACAAAAAAGTGACCCCGCATTAGGCCACTTTTTTAGATATACTATATCAAGAATAGGGACTATTAAATTAATAAAACAGTTACGCCTTCTTGGATAGTACTAAAGACTATTATCAACTAGCTTCCCTTCATGTTGACAACAATCAGACTAATCCGCTCTTTCCGAAACATTTATAAGAATTCTTCCCCAATTCTTATACCCATTTTCATTGCTTTCTTTTGTTTCCCCAAATAAGGTAGTCGCTACTCCTGAATAATATTAATGTTTAATTGGTTTTCCTATATTTTTATTGTAAAGCAATCCTAACAATAATGAGTCAAAATATGCATAATTGTATCTCAAGATGCATATTTGCATATCAATTAATTTTGACTTATTCTAATGTTAAGGATTTAGTTAAAGGGGGTTATGCTATGAATTTCGGGAAAACAGTTTCAAATATTAGAAAAAATAAACACATGTCGATTGATGAAGTTACCAACTCAACAATTACAAAATCATCATATTCGCGCTTTGTTGAAGGTAAAACTCAACCTTCCATTGCCAACTTTATAACTATTCTTAACAATTTGCATGTTAACTTTGAAGAATTTTTATACATTGACCGCGGTTTTCGCCCTGATTTTTTAAGTGAAATGAGTGAAAAAATTAAGAAAAACGCCCTCTTGCAGGATTTACGCAACCTAGAAGAATTAAACCATACCTTCGCCGTCTATCATCAACAGGATCCGCAAAATACTGTCTATTATCATTTTCAATGCATTACCAAATTAATTATTAACTTTTTAAAGGGCAAACCATTAGACCAAAAAAGTGCCCAAACAATTCACGACTATCTCATGCAATGTGAAATTTGGACTCACTATGAGCATACTCTATTTAACAGTGTTATCTTTACCTTTGACGTCTCAACTGTGCAAGCCATGGAAAAACGAATCATTAAAAATCTAGATAACTATCAATTGATGCACGAATATGGCAATGAAAGTTTTCGCACCATGATTGTAATGCTGGGATTCTATATTCGCAAAAAAGACTTGATGGCTGCGATTCGGATTGTCAGCAAGTTATCTAATTTTCAACTAGAATCCTTCATGATTTTTGAGAAGAATTTATATAAATTATTCTCAGGCATCGTTTTTATGTTGTCCAATCAAGAAAATGGAATTGAAAATATTGGTGTTGCCCTTGAGGTTTTCAAACTCACAAATTGTGAAGAATATTTATGCGGCTCACTAACCTTTTTAAAACGCATTGCTGAAATTTATGATTACCATCATCCAAAATTAGATGAAATTTTTGCCGCTTTTTCTTAATTCAAATTGCACACTTTTCCCTGCATCCTATCCTATAATGAAGTTAAAGAATAAGCTAAGGGGATGTAAAAATGAATTATCAAGAAGCTAAAAAAGCAGCTAAACAAGTCAACGCTGGATGTTCCAGCATTGCTTGGGATACAAAAGACGGTAAACACTTATGGGGACGCAACTATGATTTTAATCAAATCGCAGCTTCTGCAGTCACCGCGATTCCACGGGATTATCAATACTATACTGCTGGAACTCCATTCGACCACAATTTGGAAGTCAATAATCGAATTGCATCCCAATACGCTGCAATTGGCATTGGGACTCAATCTATGGAAGTAACACCGGTACTATATGAAGGCATTAACGAAAAAGGTTTAATGGGTGGACAATTATTTTATGCAGGTTTTGCATCATATCCTGATGTTGCACGGCCAAACACTCAAGTCGTCAATCCCGGATACGTCGTCACTCACGTACTTGCACAATGCGCAACTGTAGATGAAGTCATTGAATTATTAACCAAAACAGATACTATAATCAATCAGCCTCTTGTTGAATCAAACGTCACTGTACACTGGGTATTTAGCGATCGCAGCGGTGAAACCATTATTCTAGAACCGGATAATCAGCAAATTACTGTATATCGTAATACTGCTGGTGTTTTAACTAACAGTCCTGACTATCGGTGGCATAAACAGAACTTGCTTTCATACTTAAATGTCCAGAATACTGAATTCCCAGATCGCAACATGGATGGTATCTCTGTTCAAAAACCATTTAAGGGTACTGGTGCATTGGGCTTGCCAGGTGATTTTACATCTCAATCACGCTTTATTCGGGCCTCATTTTTAAAATACTATGGTATTAAAGGTCAAAATGAAGATCAAGGAATTCAATATTTGTTCCATCTGCTTGATAACGTGGCAATGCCATTAGGAATCGTTAAAGTTGAAAATCGAGATGATCTCAGTGCCTATGATGAATCGATTTACACGGCCTGCATGTGTGCAGAATCATTGAAATTTTACTGGAAATCATACGAAAATACAGCCATTCACTGTGTTGACTTAAACCGTGAACTTGAAAACTCTGATTTAAAGACATTTCCACTTGAAAATCGAGCACCGGAATTTCGCCTGATGAATTAGTCTGGTATAATTTTTGATTGTGCAAAATTTATAAAGAGAGGATTTTCAATTTAATGAGCAAAGACAGATTAACTGCCTTTTTTGATGCAGTAATCGCCATTGTAATGACTGAAGCAACCCGTAAATGCAACCTTAAGAGCAATTTGGGCATTGCATAAGGAATATCTAACTTACGCAGTTTCATTTTTTGTTTTAGCAATTACCTGGCACAACTTGCATAATACTTTCCAGGTAGTTAACAAAATTAATGAGCGTGTGTTATGGGCAAATACATTATTGTTATTTGCAATTTCATTTTTCCCATATGTAACTACTTTTGTAAGCAACAACTTTTTCACGCGCGTTGCTGAATATTTCTTTGGAATTACGTTCTTACTAATTTCCATTATGTACGTTGTATTGTGTTATACTTTGTATCTTGCTGATAAACAAAATGAAGCACTCTATACCGTAATTTATCGGCCATGGAAATTTACAATTTACTCCTTAATTCAAATCTTAGGCTTCATTGTCGGATATTTCTACGCTCCAGCAGTTATTATTTCAACTATCTTGGCTACACTTGTCTGGATTGTTCCTGAAAAACGTGCTGAGCAAATTATTAAGAAGCAAAATAAGGAAAAAAACGAACGAATTACGTAGTATTGATTCGGAGGTTTTTGAATTTACAGACATGCCTGTTTGTTTTGGAACCTGATTATGCGGATATAGAAATAGAGGCTGGACTTATGTCACAACCTCTATTTTTATACTTATATAATCGGTTTCTGAAACAAACGAGTATACTTATAAGTTTAAAATTTTGGGTTTCTCTTACGGTATATCCTCCGTTCTTGGTGTTTTATCACATTTTTAATTTTTATCCATAATCACAAATTGAATCTTAAACCAATCATCTTGAGTATAATGAACCAACACATTAGAGTACTGTTCACTAATTTCTTGAATGTTAGTTAATCCGAATCCAGAGTGGCCTGCCTTGGAAGTAACTCCTTCCTGCTTGATTTGTTGTAAATTCTTTTGCTGACGCACAGGATTAGCAATGGTAATTTCCACTTGATGATTGCCTTTAAAAATCATTACATTAATTTTGGCATGTTCCTTATCCATGCCGCGAACTTCTTCCATTGCATTATCAAATGCAATACTAACAATGCGAACTAAATCATATGGCTGCATATCAATGCGCTCGATTTCAGTACGACACTCAAAGTGAACATCGATATCAGCATCCACTGCCTGCGAAATTTCATTAATTAACACACTCTTCAAATATGGATTCTTAATATTATCAAAATCATTGAACAGCCATAGTTTATTTTCACTAATATACTGATCACTGTATTTTTTGAAAGTATCAATATATTTGTGGACTTCATCAAAATTATCGTTGTTACGCAAAGTTACCTCTAAACTCAACACCATATTTTGATAGTCATGTTTGAATTTCCGTAACTTCCGCTGTTCTTTTTCCAAATAATCAGTATAGTTTTTCAAGTTATTCAACCGATCCTCTACCAATTCACTTTGAATCCGTTCCTTTTCGCGTCGATTAATCATAAAATATAATAACCAGAATAAAATTAATTGTACCAATAAGAAAATTAATAACCAGTCAATTTTTTCTGATAAGGTATGTGTGATTGTAAACATAAAGGTTAAACTATATGCAAACAGGAACATCACTACAACCATTCGAAAAATAACCTTATTAATTTTCTTTTCTAAGGTATTGTCTGAATTGTACAGTTTCTTAAAAATCAATCCCAAACAAACTGCAAAAATTGCTTCAATTATATTATGTACAATAATCACCATACTAAATGTCCGAATCAATTGTGTAATGTAACGATCCAGAAAAGCACAAGTAATTTGAATCGTCATGAAGCCATCCATGCTTAACATCAAATTGGTCTTTAATAACGAATTGTACATCTTCTCAGATTTCCCTGGCAGTTTAAACACAAAATATGTAATTAATAATAAAATAATAATTGTCGCTAAATTACTTGTTAGAAACATCAGAACTGGAATTGGCGGATTATAGACTGTAATAACAAATTGTCCCACTACCAGTAAAGCTAAACAGACCCCTAATTTAACAATTTTATTTGAAGTGAAATTTCTCAGTAACTTATGATTCTGAATAAAAAATAATATATAGAAGCACAGAATATGCAGTACCTCAATCAGATTTATCTCTATCGCTATCATCATCATCTTGATTACTCCCCAACCTTATAAAAAATTACATCAATCTTATTGTATTATATTTTTTAAATTTTTATTGTTTTTCCCGAATTCTCAAAAAAAACTTAAATATTAATTAGGATACACAAGCCTTTTTCGAACTTGCGTGATATAAGCGCCCAAATAGCAAAACGTATTCGTTTAGCAAACCTCAGTTAGAGTATACAGACTACTAAAAAAGCGTCCACGACTATTTAGGTCATGAACGCTTCAGCTATTTGAATCCATTATTTTGCCTTCAATCTTTTGAGTAACGCATTTTATAAATCACGGTTATATTTTAAATTTTGCATCAAAGTTACGATTGAACGCATGTCATCATTTTTCAAAATTGAACGTAATGTTTTAAACATTGTAATCGCTCCTTTCATCCTTATCTTAATCCACCTATATCCTAACACGGCTTTTTAAAAAGAAAACAAGTTTGCTCAATTTCTAATGATTTTCTTAGCGAAAAATGAACGCAGTTTTGTAGCCTTTTATCACATCGTGCTTTTCCTTGATGCTGTAGTCATTTCAGAATTGTCAAAATCTAAATTTATGCAAATAAAAAAGAGATTCCTGAAAATTCTCAGAATCTCTTAATTTTTTAATTATTTTCTTGAACATCAGTATCTTCTTTAGCTAACATTTGTTTTTCTGCTGCCTTGAAGAATGGATAGTAGATACATCCAGCAATTACCAATTCGATTGCTGACCAAACATCAACACGCCAATCCCAGCCACAAGCCATCATTGGTCCGATAATTGGAGGCATTGTCCATGGAACCATCGCAACTGGTGCCATAATCCAGTGAATCTTAATTAAAATGAATGACAAAGTTGCTAAAATCAATGGTACTACAATGAATGGAATCATAGTAATGGGGTTCATTACAATTGGGAATCCAAAAATCACGGGTTCATTAATTTCAAACAATGCACTTGGAAAAGCAACTTTCCCTAAATCACGATATGTTTTACTCTTCGAACGTAACATCAAAATTACCAAAACAATCGTTGCACCAGTTCCGCCTACGTTAACTAACAAACTTGAAAAACCTGAAACTGTTGCATATGGAATTGGTTGGTGATGTGCATATGCCAATGCATTAGCTGTCAAAAATTGTAAGAAAATAGGATCTGAAATCCCTTCTAATGTCATATCGCCATGAATTTCGCATACCCATAACAGACTAACAAGTAAGGTGTAAACCAAAATTCCAGGCAGCGTATTCATCGCAAATAGTTATGGATGAAAAATAGAATCAATCACTCGATTAATATCAATATTCAAAACTACGCGAATAACCCAGAATAGTACTAAGACTGCAAAATAACGCAACAAAAGAATTAGATATTGCACTTGAAACACCTTTTGGCAATTTAATTACCAAATTCTTTTTGATAAACCAGTGATAAATTAATACTGAAACAAAAGTAGTAATAATTGCAGTGAATAAACCTGATGAAGAAAAATTATCAGTATTAATTGTTAGTTTACTATTGAATGAGGTTATCATGAATGCCATAACTGATAAACCAACACCTAAAATCGCATCAATCTTCAATGCTTTTCCCAATTGATAACTAATGCCAATTACCGCCAACAGCGAAATCAAACCAAAAGAACCATTTACTGCTGCATTCATAATTTTCAAATATGGCTTAATCAAATGTTCCCATGCCGGAATCGGAATATTAGCCAAAATCAAAAATACACTTCCGGCAATTACAGCAGGTAACGTTAAAACTAAGCCATTTCGAATTGCGACTAAATATTTGTTACTCCCTAATTTTTCCATTAGAGGCATGATTTTAGTCTGCAACATTTCCATAAACTTATCCATTTATTTCTCCTCTTTTACTTTTAAAAATAATCACTAAAACTTGGTGCATGATGAATTAAAGCGCGTGAAAATTCCTGTAATTGATTCATTGTTACATCGCTGACACGCAACCGATTCATTCGAATTGCATCCTCTAAGCTTAATGCTCCCAAGAAAATCGCAGATAAATCATTAATTTTTCCTTTTAATTGCCATAATCCATTTTTAAGTGGCTTGCTTGCATGTTGTGATAACCCAAATACGCGATTATTAGCTGCAAGATTGTCGTCTTCAACTTTCAATTGCAAGGTACCAAAATCATTTGCAAATGGATACTTAGTAATGAATTTTTCAAAATTAACAATTCTTCCCATCATATATGGTTCAATTTTAACTTGCATCAATCCTGGTTCACTTACATAATTTCCCCGATATTGATTCCCATAATCTTCGAAAATAAATTGCTTAAACATACTTGCATGTGCAAATACAAAATCTAATAATTGCTGATAGGCCTGAAAAGTTTGGAAATCAAATTCGTGAATAATCATTTGCTCTGATATTCGCTCGTAAATTATATACCCTGAAAAGTTTTGTGAATCATCATAAGCAAATGCAATTTCCCAGTTATTTTTTAAAGTTAAATAGTGCCACCACCATGCTGGACGTTCGATTTTTCCTGACCGTGCGACATAGTACTTTTTAATTTTATCTAGTCCATCTGTCAATGTTTCACGTGTAACATTCCCTTGTTGCACTTTAAATGGACGAACCTTATCTGTTTCAATCTGATATGTAAATTTATTCGAAACTTGTTCATACCCTAATCGGCGATAATATCGATGAGCAAATGGTGCCAAAAATGACAATTTATAACCCTCATCGTACATGTTATGTAAAATTTCCGTAAGCAATTTCGTAGCATATCCATGTCCGCCTGCTTCCGGATAAGTCATTACATCACCAATTCCTCCCATCTTAAATTGCACTCCACGCAAATTTAAATTAAGCGGTAAACGATATAAAGCGCTTACAATTTTTTGCTGATCTTTAATTCTCAATACTTTTCCATACTCTACTCGATCCATGAAAAATTTACGCCGCTCATCACTATCTGTACGATTAAATGCATATAAATAGAGTTGATAAAGTTCTTCCCTTTCAGATGAATGTAATTCATATTTATTCATTTCAACGCCTCCTTTCACTTAACAATATAATGTTAACGTTTTCTTGAAAATTTGTATAGTCCAATTTAAAATACAATGTCAAATATTTTGGTAGAACTTACAGGTATACCAACACGATTATGCAAATAAAAAGAGATTGGATCTGCGTCACAATCTCCTAATAATTTTGATTTAATTTTCTTCATCTTCACGGTGCTTTTCAATTGTTTTCGCAATCGTCAAGATAATTGCAAACACATTTAATACACCTATTGCAATCCCTAACTTTTCACTCTTCTTCATTGAACCTTCCTCCAATCCATTTTTAGTGTACCATCCTCACACTTTTTGTGCATTAATTATGTAATTCATAATCTTTGATATGTAAGCGCTTATTCATTATAATAAGACTTGGAGGGTAAATGGCAAAATACACCTGTTTCATTTAATTTAACCTCCATTTAGAAAGGGGATGAGGCGATATGCCAGAAGATGTTTACCCAGATAAAGAAGTTTGGGAATACATCCAAACTGAATTAAAAAAACGAGACATCTCAGCAAATGAGATTGCCTATCATGCATGGGAACATCAAAAGCAATTCAACGATGATTTGACTGTTGAAGAAGCAGAAATGGCTGTTCATAAAGTATTAAGCAAGCGTGAAGTACGTAACGCGTTAATGGTTGCAATTGCAATCGATAACCTTGCGAGTGCACATCAGCTTCCTGAACCGCTGCAGACAATCATTGCAGAAGATAATCCATGTTTTGGAGTTGATGAAATGTTAGCAATTAACGGAATCGCCCAACTCTACGGTTCAATTGCCGTTTCAAATTTTGGCTACTTAGATGTTCATAAATCAAATGCAGCTAAAAAACTAGATTCCGCCCAGAAAAACGGCGGTCGAATCGCAACGATGTTCGACGATTGCGTTTCAGCTATTCAGGCATGTGCCGAGGGTTATTTAGCCCATAATTTAACTAAAAATGACCTAGACTAAGGGAGGAACAAAATGAATTTTAATAAAGTATTTGTCTTAGGCGGAACAGGTTTCCTTGGATATTACACTACTCAAGAATTATTGAAACATGACATTAAAGTAAAAACACTCTCCTTGCCGCCTAAAGATGATACTGTAATCAATACTCAAAACCCACTAGCTGATTTAGATAACGTGGAATGTTTGGTCGGCAATATCAATCAAATGAGTGATGACGAAGTAATTGATATGCTTGCCGATTGTGATGGTTTTATTTACGCCGCTGGAGCAGATGAACGCATCCAAGCGAAGATTCCCGCAAAAAAGTTTTATTATGAAGCAAACGTAATTCCAACGCAGCGCATGGTTCACCTTGCCGCTGCTGCCAATTTAAAAAAATTCGTAGTGTTTGGTTCTTACTTCTCGGAAATGGCGGAAAAATATCCAGACACTGATCTTAAGAATTCACCATACATTAACACCCGTTTACTTCAAGAACAACTTGCCTTTGCTGAAGGTGAAGGTAAAATCGAAGTTTGTGGATTACGTTTACCATATATTTTTGGAACAATGAAAGAACGCATGCCGCTTTGGAAAATGTTTGTTGATCGCATCCGTGATAATGATACCTATCCTGTCTTTAAAGGCGGTACTGCATGTGTAACAGCTAGTCAAGTCGGTCAAGCAGCTGTTGGGGCTCTGCTTTATGGCCATCATCGTGAAACATTTGCGATTGGCGATACTAACATGACATATGAAGAATTTGCAAACATCATTAAAGATGAATTGCAAACTGATACAAAAATTCCAGTGTTGACACTTGAAGAAGGTTTGCCTACTTATCAAGCAATGGATGAGAAAAGTGCAGCAGCTGGTCGCGAAAGCGGAATTCATATGGAAATGATTGCCCATGTCCAACAAAAATATTGTTACTTAAATTGGGCAGATACATTTCCAAAGTTACACGTGAAACGTGAAGATATTCGGGAAGAATTACGTAAAACAGTTCGTTACATCTTAGAATTAGAAAACAAAAACTAAATGTTTCATGTGAAACACAAAAAACGATTGTGAAAAATTCACAATCGCTTTTTATATGGTTTAAAATAAATTTGCTCATTTTTGAATTTTATTATTCATTAATATTGTTTGGTATGAATAATATCTTTGCATCTGAGATTTCAAATTTTTGCTTTAACTTCATTTTAATTCGCTGAGCAACATCAAAACTTTGTGCAACTGTCATTGCATAATCAACGATAACTGTTGCTTCAACTGTTACCAAACTACCATCATAATGAGCATGTACTCCTAAAACAGCCTTGATTGCCGGATCAGTTAAAATTTGTTCTTTAAATTGCCGTTCTTTTCGTGGACTAAAATAATCAACTAAATTCAAACTGCTTTCTAAGAAAATTTCAAATCCAGACAACAAAATAAAACTGCCAATAATAATACTTGCAACGCTATCCACCCATTTCAAATCATACTGCCACATCAAGTATATTGAGATGGCCGTACCAAAACTTGTAATCGCATCCCCTAAACTGTCTTTAGCTGAAGCCAGTAAAGCAGCACTATTCGTTTTTTTACCCCAAAAATAGTTAATTCCTAGCATAATCAAAATCAAAACTGTTGAAATTACAGCTCCCACAATTCCGATTGGATTCGGAACTCTTTGACTAGCAGCATGCAATAAGTCGTTAATACCACCACCGATAACCTTAACTGCAATCCCAATCATCAAAATTGAAGTTGTTAATGTAAAAACTGTTTCAAAACGAAAACGTGATAACCGCACTTTTTTCTGATTACTTAATTCACTTTGATTGCTTACTGGAAATCCAATTAAGCGAGTCTCATCTTGATCACTAGCAATGTGCACTCCAATGATTAGCAAAAAAGTAGAAATAACTCCGGATAAATTATTAAACGCATCCGCTTTTAAAACTTCCGCTCCACTCTTAATTGCCAGTACATATTCAATCACGAAAATCAATACATATGTACAAACATTAAATATCAAATTGTATTTAACATTTCTGAATTTTTGAAACTCCCTTTGCTGTAATTTTTCCCATGAATTATACTCCTCAGTTTCATAAGAATTTTGATTATTCAATTTTCACACCTACACTTTCACTTATATTTTAGCATGTCACAAAAATAAAAGAGGGTGTGACAAAACATTAAATAAGAGTATACTGTAATTTGAATTACACAGGATTGATTCGCGAATTTTAAACTCACAGACATGCCATTTGTTTTAAAATTTGATTATGCGTAAATAAAATAGAGGCTGAAACTTACGTCACAACCTCCTTCAATAATCAAACTTAATTAAAATTTTTCTACATCTTCCAAAGCCTGTTTTACATAGTTGCGTTTCTGATTTTCAGCTTGAACCTTCTCTGGATTGAATGTAAATTTTCCTGTTCGTAACAATTCCTCATATAAGTCATAGTATGGAATTTGCCGTTCTCTAGCAGTCTTCAACTCTTGTTCTAAATCATATGGGACATTTCGTTGTTCCCAACTAATCAAACGTTGATTATCAACTGTAATTAATCCGTAACTTGCCTGTCCGCTAATTAATAATCGATCTGAAACTGGCATTCCTACACTACCTGGATTAAATATATAACGTCCGTCACTTGTCATCCGCATTAAGTAACGATGTGTATGTCCATAAATTCCCATATCAGCATCTGTGTGAGCCATTAATTCATCAAAGTTTTCTTGAGTATTGGTTGGAAAACTAAAGTGACCCCGACACTTATTTGGAGTTGAGTGAAATAAATAGAATTTGATCTTTTCAAGTTCTACTTCTGCCGTTAATGGCCGTTTAGATAACCATTCAAACTGAGCTTCACCTAAGTGTTGATAATCATATGTTGAAGTAATAATTGCCATTACTGCCTTAGGATTTTCGGCAAAATTTGTAAATGTGTGTGTCAATAAATTTCGATAAACATTCTCATGATTACCGATAATCCAAGCTAGTGGATCAACTTTTTGCAACGCAGTCACGCATTCAGCAGGCTCTGGTCCGCGATTTGTAATATCCCCTAATACCACATAATCAGTAACATTTTGCTTATCTGCATCTTCTAAGACTGCCTTTAATGCTTCGTAATTTCCATGACTATCTCCAATAACTGCTAATTTCCGCATTTATCCTTACCTCGCTTGTCAATTTCTGTACTATTTTTATAATACATCGGATTTTGATATTCAAATGAAGTTGTTTGCAGCCAATCAATTAACTCATCCCCTAATGAATGCACCATTTCAAATGATTTTTGAATTTGTGCTCGACTAATTTGGTTGACGTGAATTCCAGCTGTAACAACACAATTCCCCGGAAGAAATTCTTTAATTTGATCAATCAGTTTTTCAGCAAGCATTCCATCTTTATGTACACGTCCATGATGACTTTGAAAATTTTTAACAGTAACTTCAACAGTCTTAGCGTCATACATTACAATTGAACCTAAATGTGGTACGTCGCCTCCTGTAATTTCGATCAATAAATCTCGATTAATCATTTGAGCATCTAATTGAATTGTAAAATCTAATTGTGTGATTTTAAAGGTACGCTTACTATTCATGCTGTATTCCTTCCCACCGTGTGCCTACTTCATTTTGTATTCCGAATGCATCTAAAATCTTCATCGTCTGTTGTTCCACAATGTCTTGGATAGTTTGCGGATTATTATAAAAAGCTGGTACTGGTGGAATAATTTGCACACCTAATCTGGCAAGTCGCGTTAAATTTTCAAGATGAATTACACTAAGTGGTGTTTCACGTGGAACAAGAACTAACTTACGTTGTTCTTTAATCGTTACATCAGCTGCACGTGTAATTAAGTTATCAGAGTATCCCATAGAAATTGCCGCAACAGTTTTCATACTTGCTGGTACTATTACCATTCCATCAGTTTTAAAAGAACCGCTTGCAATGTTTGCTCCTAAATTTTTAAATTGGTGCATTTCGTCAGCTAAATTTTGAATATCTTTAATTTGATAATCTGTTTCTATTTCAATATTTTGACGTGCCCAAGGACTTAAAATTACATGAGTTCGCACATTTGTAATCGCGCGGAGTTTTTGTAATAAATCAATTGCATAAACACTTCCTGAAGCACCTGTAATGCCAATCACAATATTCTTCATAATCATTTCCTTAATCTAAATATTTTTGCCAATCATCTACTTTTTTGAAAGATGCCCGTTTAAACTGATCTTTCATATCAAACGGAACGGTCCCATCGATAATTGTTTTACAACTCATCCCAGTGAAACGAATTGATTTGGAATCATATTGGGGACGTTCTGATGGATCAAGAGGATGATTACGCATTCCAGGTAAAACGATTATATCTTGGTCTCCTTGAAAACGTGTATTCATAGTCCAAACAACATCATTCATATCAAAAATGTCAACATCATCATCAACTAACCACACTGTTTTTAATTCTTTAAATGCAGCAAATGCAAGTAAGGCTGCTTGACGTTGAATTCCTTCATCCGCCTCGTTTTCTTTATGTACTTGAATGATTGACATTAATTTTCCCCCGCCACATGATGGGTTATATACATTTTTTACTTTACCTGGAATGGCTTTATCAACCATTTCCAAAATACTTGCTTCAGTTGGAATTCCTGCCATTGAAACGTGTTCTTCACTTGGACCAATTGTGGTTTGCATAATTGGATTGTTTTTGCGATGAGTGACTGCTTTAACTTTTACAACATTAACTTGAGTTGCTTTACCATCATATCCTGGATATTCGGGCATTGCAAAACCAGTATGAGTATTAATATCCTCTTGCATCATTTGATTTGGCATAATCTCTGCTTCAATAACATATTCAGCACGGGCAATGGCCATTTCATCAACAGTAATTCCCTTAGTAATTTGAACTCCTTCTTGCCGCAATGCGCCAGCAACATTTAACTCATTATATCCTAGTGGCGTAGTTGGCGGTTCAAATGTACATCCAATGGTAATGGCAGGATCAAGTCCAATGTTAATTGTAATTGGCATTGGTTTATTTAATTTTTCATATTCCTTTTGGAAATGCCCAATATGTCTTCCTCCAGGCATAATGTACATTCCAATTGTATCTTTATCTTCTAATACCATTCGATGAATCGTGACATCACTCATCGTTTTATCAGGATTAGATCCCATTACTACTCCCATTGTAATATATGGTCCTGCATCAAGAGGTGTATTGGTTGGTGCAGGTAATATTTTACGAATATCAAAATCGGGGTCACTTGCTTTATGAACAACTTCTTGTACAGGAGCATTTTCACGTGAAACAATCACTGGAGTAACTGGATGTTCAACTGAATCTTTTAAAAAGCGTCCTAAAGTTCGATAATCATGATGTAAAATCTTGCCAACGCGTTTCCGACTGGCTTGAATTCCAATTAATACACGTGATTTTGGAAATCCTTTTACATTGTTAAACATCATTGCCGGGCCTTCTTTAGTAGGACGTTCAATCGTTCCACCTGCACCAATATAGCGATAGACTCCCGCTAATTCTGCATTAGGGTCAACTACTTTATTAGTTTCATGGTATTGCCCGGGGTCATTTTTTAATTCTCTCAATACTTTTCTTAAATCATATGGATCCTTTGGAAGATTCATAAATATCGCCTCTTTTCATTTATGTTTTATTTTATAACAAATATTTAATTTTTTTCAAAAGTTAACGTCAAAAAAGGTTGTGGTAGATACCACAACCTTGAATTGATTTATTCACTAATAACACTTTCACCATTAGTTTCAATGATTTTTTTATACCATTCAAACGAGTCTTTCTTCATCCGTTTCATTGTTCCATGGCCTTCATCATCACGGTCAACATAAATCATCCCGTAACGTTTAGACATTTGTCCTGTTCCTGCAGAAACTAAATCAATAAAACGATCAAGTAAACTCATATTACTCTTATCTTCATAATCATAAGGCACTTGTCCCCCCCCGCCATCAAAACCACCGATTTTTATTAATTCATCATAAACATCCGCAACATTATTCCCGATTACAATCTAATATTGACCACCGGCTTTTACTACAGAAATTACGCCATCAATGTTTTTAATTTGGTTATCATCTGCCTTTTTCTCATCCTTCAACTTAAAACGCAGCCGTGTTGTACAGTGCACTACGCTGATTACATTATCTTTACCGCCGACACCTGCAATAATTTGCTTACATAAATCTTGATATGCCATCGCGCTTTCCTCCTTAATATAAAAGCCCAAGTTTACGTGTTGACAAATCTATCCGTCAATAGATAGTTGCCACACATAAACTTGGGTTAATGCCTGATCGAATTAGTAACACGTTCTTTACAGTTGTTATATTACTACTAATTGTAAGCGCTGTTAATAGATAGTTGATAACTTTTTAAATAAAAAAAGATACGATATTATGAAGTGAACCTCAAAAGTTGGACACTTTAATAACTGGGCAATTTGGGACTGAACAGGACTCAGCTCTTTTAGCTATCTTTCATAGCTTTTGCACTACTTCACAAGGAACGCCCTGAGCAATTGTATTCGCTGGAAGGTCATGAATCACGATGCTTCCCTGCTTTACAATCGTATTTTCCCCGATAGTTACTCCGCCTAAAATGCAGACATCATCTTCAATCACCACATTGTTCGCAATTGTAATCGGCTTTTCACTGCACCAGTGGTCTGCCCGTTTTTGCGGATCTAAGGCATGATTTGAGGTATAGATTCCCACTTGATTGCCAATTGTAGCATGTTTGCTAATTTTAACTACGTTACAGTCAATCATTTTTAAATCGTCACCAATTACAACATCATCTTCAATGTGAGTATTAAAGCCGAATTCAGTAATAAATCCTGGATTAATCACCACATTTTGGCCAACTTCACCTAATAAATCAACTAAAAGCTGCTTTTGTTCAGTGGGATTTTGGTTAAATTTTCGACAAATATAAAATGCATAATTGCGCGCTTTTTCAATTAAAGGATCGTAATCGTAGTACAATTCACCGGTATTCGTAATTGACTGTACGTGTTGAATTTCTGCCTTGGATAAAGCTGTATGTGAATTTAAGTCCATTTCTATTCCTTCTTCGTTCGCGGTATAATTAATATAATTATAACTTACAGAAAGCACCGAGGAAAAATGAATTCAGAAATTGAAACTGTCCAAAAATTAATTGCAAATGAACACATTTTTAATGAGCGTGATTCCCGCATCCAAGCACTGCATCACCACGCTTTTAATTCATATAGCAAATATAATCAATTAGTAAAAACAGATGCCCACTATCATGATGAAATTTTACGTTCTTTATTTAATCAGGTAGGAACAGACTTGTATATCGAACCCGATTTTCATTGTCAATTTGGTTTTAACATCAGCTTAGGCGATGAAGTCTTCTTAAATCACGACTGCACATTGCAAGATTTTGCTCCCATCACAATCGGTAACCAAGCAAATATTGCACCTCGCGTTGGTTTTTACACTGCAAATGCTCCTGAAAAAGCTGACCATGAACCGCACAATTTAATTGCTAAACCCATTGTTGTTAAAGATAACGTCTGGATTGGTGGAAATGCAGTAATCATGGGCGGCGTAACGATTGGAGAGAATGCAATTATTGGTGCTGGCTGTGTAGTTGACCATGATGTTCCGGCAAATGCCTTAGCTGTCGGAAATCCGATGCAAATTAAGAAGATATGACAATTTTATATCAAAAAAACGAGGTTGGATTTACGTCACAACCTCGTTTTCTATATCTGTATAATCAGGTTCCAAAACAAGCATGCTTGTAAGTTCAAAAGTCTCCGAATCAATACTGCATAGTTCGACTTTTTTACATCGTACTCTTTTTTATGTTTTGTCACACCTGTGTTTTAATTTCCCTGTCCTAAAATTCCATGTAAGACAAAATCACCATAGTATTTTAACCCATTTTCATTAGGATGAACATTATCTGCATAGAACCAGTCTGTTTTACCATTTGAATAATCATACCAGTCAAGCACGTGCAAGTTTGGATATTTCTTCTTAGCGTTATTTAATGTACTGTTAACCTCATTTTGCCATGAACGTGTTGGAACATGCACATTCAGCCAGTAAACATTTCGGTCTTTACCAATAATCGACATAATTTTGTCTAAATCACTTTGCTCAATTGTTCCATTTGTTCCTAAACTGAGCAACACATTTGGAGCCAATTGATTTTGATTTTTCAATGTTTGTAAGATATCAGGAGCAGCACTAGCTTGCCGACCCACCTTTGCATTGATATACATCTTAGGAAATTCTTTCTGTAATGTAGAAGCGGCATCCGCCATCACTGAATCCCCAACCGCTGTAATCTGCATTGATTGAGCTGCCTTTTGTCCTGCAGGAGTCAACTTACCATTTTTATCGAAGTAAGCCTGCTTAGACTGACTGGAGGTTGCACTTGAAGCAACAGAACTCATCTTTTGATTCTTTAATTCTTCGTTGTGCTTTTTCACCTCATCCTCATTTTTCGCAATCTTCTTTTCTAGTTGCTGACCATCTGCTTGAGCACTGGTTTGCTGCTTAGGTTCAGCAATGGCACCATAGGCAGCTACACCAAAAATCATTGTTGCAGCCAATACGCCCAGTTGAACTTTCCAATTGCGAGTTCCGCGTTTGAATGAATCGCGAATTTTAATTGCCACTTTCTTAAATTCAGTCCGTCGCAATGGACGTTCAATAAAGCGATATGACAAATCACTGATTACTAAAATAATAGCAATTTCAATCAAGGCATTTAACCAAGGATGATTTCCAATATTTTTAACTGCTGCTTCATAAAATACCATTACAGGATATTGGTAAATATAAATCCCATAACTGCGTTTTCCAATCCAGTCAAAGATCTTATTAGTCATTAACCGATTCATATCTGCACCTGGATGGGCAACCGTTGCAACAAAAATCATTGATAAAATTGATAAAATCAACATTCCGCCGCGATAAACAAAAGTGCCTTCACCATTTACAGTCGCAAACATATATAAAATACCAATCAGCGCTGCGATTCCAACCCCATTTAAAAACCACCTGAAGCCTTTATCCAAGTTTTTTTTCAATTTCGAACTTGGCCAAATAAATGCTAAACCAGCACCTAACAAAATTGAAAACATCCGGGTATCAGTTCCATAGTAAACTCGTGATGGATCTTGTCCTGGATGATACAAGCCGGCCATCAGCATGGCTGAACTCATTGCCAAAACCATTAGTCCCCAGAAGATACGTGTCTTATTTTTAACAAATTTCATTAATAAAACAACGACAACTGGCCAGATTAGATAGAATTGGCCTTCAATTGATAACGACCACAAATGAGTAAATGGACTCGGGGTACCAAACTTATCAAAATATGACTGGTGATGAATAATTTCATACCAATTATATACATAAGTCAAGTTGGTAATAATTACATCGCGAATATGCTGCAATAATGCTCGCTGAAACAGTGTAATGTACGCTGTTGTGATGAAAATCATCGCCACTAGCGCCGGATATAACCGGTGAATTCGTCGTGTGTAAAAATCTTTAATTCCGATATACCCATTTTGATCCCATTCCTGCAGCATCAAATCTGTAATCAAATAGCCTGAAACCACGAAAAAAATTGGAACGCCGAGGAAACCGCCTTTAATACTGCCAGGTAATAAATGATAGAAAATAACACCTACTACCGCCAACGTACGAATACCGTCAAAGCCTGTAATGTAACGGCTATTCTTCAATCTCTTACTCATGAAGTACATCCCTTTTTAAAAATTCATACCTTTAATATACTATTTTTAAGAATAAATTACAGTATCTTTTCAAAAATTTATTGGCTAAAATTTATTTTTTCTGGAAGTGGCAAATAAATGTGCTTTAAAGCTGAGACAGAACGTAAAAATAGGATGCAATAAGAAAAGAGTGTCCGCATTACGTAGTATTAATTAGTCTCTTAAACTTACAAACATACCTTTTTTTGAAATCCGATTATCAGATATAAAAAAAGCTGGACTTACGTCACAGCCTTCTTAATTATTATTTCATCAATAAAACATGCAAACCAGCAGCTAAAATACCACCGACGATTGGACCGACCATCGGAACCCATGCGTATGACCAATTACCATTTCCTTTGTTTGGTACTGGCAAGATTGTATATGCCAACCGCGGACCCCAGTCACGTGCAGGATTAACAGCAAATCCGGTTGTTCCACCTAAAGCCATTCCGATTGCAGTAATAATTAATCCAACGATTAATGGCTTCAAACCTTGAGTAAAGTTTCCAAGATCTAACAATGTGAAAATAAAAATGAATGATGCAATCATTTCACTAAAGAAGTTAAATAATGGATTGTGAATTGCAGGTGCTGTAGCAAAGACACCAACTGAGTTGCCATCAGTTTCATCTTTAGATGCCTTAAAATGAGGATAATATTGAATTAAAACAAGTGCTGCACCAACAAATGCACCTAAGAATTCACCTGCCAGGTATGGCAAAACTTCTTTCCATGGGAATAATCCGCAAATTGCAGTTCCCAATGTAATTGCAGGGTTAATGAAACCTTGTGAACCCAGTGTACCAGCAACGTAAACACCAAATGTGATTCCGAGACCCCAGCCTAAAGATACGAATAACCAGTTTTGATTCCGGTTAAATGTACCCTTCAAATTAACTCCGGCACCGATACCGCAACCAATTACTGTTAAAATCATTGTTCCGAAGAACTCACCGATAAATCCATGCATTGATTTATCCCCTCCTAGATAAAAAATTAATTTAAATTCATTTTCTATGTAAAGATAATGAATCACTTTTCATAGACAATGAAAAGTATAAACTTATTTATCATGAATTACGAAGAGAATAGATTAATTTATAATAACTTTCACAAAATCTTTAATATTCTTCTCCATCTAAAAAATGATTATAATATTCTACTGTAATTTTGCCGTCATCAGTCACATTTAATTTTGAAACGGAGCCATTTTTGGGGCCCTCAACTGGAGCGTTATATTCGGGTGCAAAGTGATCAATAATCGTTCGAATCGTCAAACTATGACTGACCAACAAGATATTTTCACCATTATCATATGTAGCTTTCAATTGCTCAAAACCAGCTTGAATACGATTCCAATAAGTTTGATCATCTTCTGCATCCCCAAACGGATCATTTTTATGCAGTAAATCTCTTGTAGCTGCAAAACCTAATTTATCAATGATTTCATAATAAGTTTTAGCATTTTCAGGCAATCCGACCATTGTCCAGACATGTCCTGAATCAGCTCCTTCAAAATAACCAAAGCCTTGTTCCCGAAAATTCATCGATTCAAAAGTTTCTGGTTGATTGTTTTCATTTTCTTTCAAAATTAAATCACGGGTACGCATTGCCCGTAAAGTATCACTGCTGTATGCTGCCGTAAATTTAATATGCCGCAAATGTTTACCAGCAATGCGTGCGTCTTCTAAACCCTGTTCAGTCAGTGGGGCATCACACCAGCCTTGTAAACGCCGATACTTATTTAACGTTGTTTGTCCATGGCGTGCTAAATAAATTGTAAAACTCATACGTAACCTCTCAAATTAATATTTACTTCATTTTAACACATCATCATTATTGAATTTTGTCATCAAATAATTTGGCCAAAGTTAAGCCCACGCCATCATGATTATTATCTGCTACTGAAATCAAGTCAGCTGATTTTCGGATTTCATCGCGTGCGTTTTTCATCGCTACTGCCGTTCCTGCAATGTTAAACATTGGTAAATCATTTTCTTCATCTCCGAAAACAATAATATCTTGAGGATCGATTTCAAGTTTATGCGCTAAATGCAACACAGCATTGCCCTTGCTGACCGTTTTAGGTAAAAATTCCAAGAAAATCGGTGAACTTCTAACAATTTGATAATTTTCAAAAAATTCGGCTGGAATTTGTTCAATCTCTTTAGAGATTACATCCGGATGGTCTGTCCACAAATATTTTTGGACATTTTCATGTTCGAGAAAATTATAATTATCAGTTTCATGAAAATTCAATCGACTATCTCGTCGATCAATATCCGCATACACTGAAAGTTTACCGTTAACAATGTATGAATTACTGCGACTAGTTACAATTTCCCCGTTCACATTCAATCGGTGAGCCAGTTCATCAATTTCGATAGTTTGCTCACGTGTTAAATATGTTGCATCCACTGATTCACTATTTTCCAAATCATAAATGTTGCCGCCATTGAATGCAATTGCATATTGACCGGCTTTTCCCCATAATTCCAATTCATCTAAATAAGGCTTTAATCCTGTAATTGCTCGTCCTGAACATAAAACAATCTGTTGACCTTTCTGACTTAACTTAATCAATTCTTCTTTAGTTTTCGGCATGATTTGCTTATCATCATTTACCAATGTAGCGTCAATATCAATAGCAATTAATTTCTTTTGCATAATAAAAGCCCTCTTTTCATTGTAAACGTTTACCTAAAGTGTATACTTTTGGTTCGTGTCTTGTAAAGAGGACAAAATATTAAAATTATAAATTCATTTTTGCTTTTTCTAATTCTTGAGCTACATTAAAGACTATTTGTTTCACTTTTTCATTTTAACAGCTATATCCAAAAAAGAGACCGGACTCTCGTCACGATCTCTTGAGTTAATTGTAGTTCTAATTTTACATAGTTAAACTTTGAGCTAGCAAAGTATCGCTTTGAATGGCTGACGCTCATTCCATTTTATCTTATTTAATAGCCTTTCTTACTTGTTCCTTTTCTGCTTCTACCAAATCAACTTTACCTTTAATCAACTTGATATCCATTTCAATTTCACGCGTCAATCCTGGTGTCTCTAATTTAGGTTCGAAGAAGGCCTTGAATTCATCATAGCGCTTCATTGTGCAGAAAGTATTAGCTGTAACTGTCAAGTAAGTATGAAATTCCATATCGCCACCAACTGTTTCATTCATCCAATCCCAGTTATCGCGAATCCAATCCCATGCTGCTTGTTCACCAGCACTGTTTTGCAATAAACCAACATACCATTCACGTAAATCTTGAGGTTTGATTGTGTCAGCATTCTTAAATTCAACCAATAACTTCTTGATGAATTCTTTATCACTTGTTGCCGTCAAAGCCGTACTTAAGTCGCGTTGGTAAATTCCATCGCTAGTCTTGCGATATTCAGCTAATAATTGATTGTACAAGTCTTCATTGCCGTAATTTACTACTTCACTCATCATTACATATGGCCGTACACTTGCAGGAATTGTTGCTGGATGTGCTTGATGCTTTTCAAATAATTCATGAGCAGCTTTAATTGCCTTTTCATTCTTAGCATACAAAGCAGCCTTAACAATTGTTGGACGACCTAATTCAGCATCATTATCATCGTCTGCTTGAGCTTCAATTCCTAACTTGTCAAATTTGCTTGCACTTAATTGGTCAAAGAATTGACGCAAGTGCTTTTCATCTTCAGAATTTGGTTCAACAAATTTCTTCAAATCATCAGCAATTTCAAACAATGCATCATTTACAATATATGATGAATTGTCAGCAAAGTGTTTCATCAAAGGAATCAAGTCTGAGTATGAAACTTCCCGACCGCGTGCCAACAAATGCATGTCTTGCAAAAGTTCACGTTGACTAATTGCATCCAATTCATCCAAATGATCTAAGATGTCATTTAACAATGTTTCATCGTATTTCACAATGAAATGAGAGTTGTTATCGACATTCAAAACAAATGGGTGATTACCGTTCTTTTGCTTCAATTCAGCATAGTTGCCTAAGTTTAATGTCTTTTCCTTCATAATTTCAGGAACAGCTGTTTCATAGTTGCTGTTCAATGGAATTTGCCATTGACGACCTTGATCTTTACCTTCACCGATAAAGAATTGTTTTTGTGATAATTCCAAATTGCCATCTACTATTTTAGCTGTTACAACCGGGTAACCTGGTTGATTCAACCATGACTTCATTACGGCACTGACATCGATACCAGAAGCATCGCCTAATGCTTGCCATAAATCTTCACCAGTTGCGTTGCCGTATTTATGAGCAGCAAAGTAATTCTTCAAGCCTTTCCGCAATGCATCATCACCGATCAATGAACGAACCATAACTAACATCCGTGAGCCTTTAGCATAAACAATCGCTCCATCAAAGATTGAATCAATATCTGCTGGATCTTCAACTTCAACGTGAACTGGTTGAACTCCATCAATTGCATCCCGATTCAATGCCAATGGAACTTCTTTTTCTTGGAAGACTTGCCACATATTCCATTCTGGATGGATTGCATCACTCGATACATATTCCATCATGTTAGCAAAACTTTCATTCAACCATAAATCATCCCACCACTTCATTGTGACTAAATCGCCAAACCACTGGTGAGCTAATTCATGAGTAATGTCTGTTGCATTGTGCTGCTTAACACTTAATGAAGCATTCTTAGGATCTAATGTTAAGAAGGCTTCACGGTAAGTAATTAAGCCCCAGTTTTCCATCGCACCAGCTGAAAAATCAGGCAATCCAAGTTGCCATGAGTGTGGTAATGGATATGGTGTGTCATAGTATTTTTCATAAAATTCAAGGGCATTCTTAGTAATATCCAAGGCAAAGTCTAATTCATCTTCCTTATGAGCAGGAGATGCGTACACACCAATCTTGATGCCGTCGTTAGTTTCAGTATACTTGCTGACCATTTCACCAAAGGCAAAGGCAATCAAGTATGATGACATCTTCTTAGTAGTTTCAAAGTAGTGGACGCCGTCTTTGCATTCCTTTTCCGGCATATTTGCTAAAATCGTTTCGCCTGGCTTTTCATCATATTTAATCGCCATGTCAAACGTGGCCTTGGCTTCAGGTTCATCGACACATGGGAAAGCTTGGCGTGCTGCTGTACTTTCAAATTGAGTACCGATAATTTGCTTCTTTTCACCATTAACTTCATAATATGATGGATAAATTCCCATCATTGTATCTGTCAAATGAGCATTAAATTCGATTTCCAATTTTGTTGCGCCAATTTGGTCCAATTCAATGCGGATGGCATCATTATCTTCATCCAATTCAAATTTGGCATTCTTGCCATTAGCCTTTACTGACGTAATTTTCATATATTTTTCATTGATTCCGATATTAGAATCTAATGCTTTTCCGTCAATCGTAACTTTTCCAGAAAAAATCTTCTTTTCCCGGTTGATGTCTAAATAAACATCATAGTGTGTTGGTTGATAGAGATCATATAAATGTTCTTTTTTACTCATTATGTTCACCCCTGTAATTTAAAACAAATTGTACCTTACCAACTAGCTTGAGTATAAGTCAATTGGAAAATGATTTAAAGAAAATAATTTTAGCTTTCTTATATTATTTATCCAATTATTTCTATTTTCATTCATTATAATTAATATTTATTAAAAAATTAATAAATATATAATATATTTCGTTATTTACGCTTGCTTGTTATATGATAACTTATATAATAGATACGAAATAGTAAAATGGAATAAGCAGGGACTTAAAAAACAAAGGGCTATGACAAATAAAAAACATAATATTCTACATTATATTAAAAAATTTATACTTGTTGCAGCCTTCTTAGTTGGAACAGTAATGCTGTTTAATCGACCGCTAACTAACTTTTTAATTGAAAACTACCATCCCGTAATCTTTAAAGAAAATGCAGTTAACACTAAACGCGCTCCATACGATTGGAATGACGTTAAGCCGCTGAATATTTTTACTGTAATCAAAGCCCGCATTTATCATCCGCAAATTCAGGTAATTGGCGGCATTTACAATCAAAAATTAGGCTTGGATGTACCAATCGTGAACGGCGTCGATAGTACAATCTATGCATTATGTGCTGGCGTATTAAAACCGGGACAAAAGATGGGAACTGGCAACTTTACACTTGCGGCCCACAACATTCCAACCAGTAAGGATGCACTTTTTACACCAATCTATAATAAAGCAAAAATCGGCGATACATTATATGTCACAAATTTCAAAAAAGTATACAGTTACCGCATTTACGCCAAATCGTCTGTCTCTAAATACAATCAAACGATTTTAAAAGACAGTAAACAACCAATCTTAACGCTGATTACTTGTGGAGATACTAATAATTCAAACCGGGTTGTCTTTCAGGCTAAATTGACTAAAACGGCCAGCTATAATAATGTGTCGCCTTCTACTCGCGCTTATTTGGATGAAAAATATGCGGTTAAAGACTCACGGTGGGATACAATTTATTTGAATGTTTTCAATAAACATCCCCAAGCGGAAAATCATAAAAAAGTCAAATAATAAGTTAACAAAAGCAATTAAACTTTTCGATTTAGTTCGGAGTTTGTTGCTTTTTTATTTATCTAAATAAAGATTTTAACTAAAAATATTCAATCAATCGTTTCTATGCTATAATCGTCCACCAGAGGAGTGAGGGATACTAGTCGTCTGTTAGACACATGAATCACACTATTAATATTGCATTATTGATTTCATTTGTTGGAATTGCCTATTACTCAATTTGGGTAGGAGTCTTAGTAATCGGTTCGCTCAAAGAACCACATGTTGACTTTGACCCTAATCAAATTCCAACAGACATGAAATTATTCATATTAATACCAATGCTTAATGAAGCCGGCGTAGTTGATTCTACCCTATCTCAGTTTTTAGCAAACACAAAAGCAATTCCGCAAATTCAACTCGGTGTGATTGATGATTGTTCTGATGACGGAACAGCCGATCTAATTCAAAAATTCATCAATTCACATCATTGTAATCATAAAATATACCTAATTCGCAGGACATTTCCAAATGCCCAAACCGGCAAAGGAGATGCGCTTAATTACGGCTTAAAATTCATTCGCAAACAAGTCAATAACCAAACTGACAATGTCATTGTGGGCGTATTGGATGCGGATGCAATTATGCATCAAAATGATTTTTTGAAGGTAATTGCCCAATTTGCTGAAGACCCCGAACTTGCACTACTGCAAATCAAGGTTCGAATGACTAACGCCAAAAACTGGCTTCAAAAAATGCAAGACATTGAATTTGCTACCATTAACGACTGGATACAACGGATTCGGAATAAAATTCACAATGCCGCTGCCTCCGGAAATGGACAATTCATTAGAATGACTGCAATTGAAGATAATCCTGCACCATGGGGTAATGCATTACTGGAAGATTTTGAATTCAGTACAAAGTTCTTGCTGAAGGGTAAAAAGACCCTTTACCGGTCAGATATCATTGTTTATCAAGAAGCGGTTAATAAGGTACAACCGTTCATCCGGCAGCGTTCGCGTTGGGTACAAGGTGGACTAGATTGTACGGGCAAATACATGAAACCCATCTTTACCAGCAAGGAACTCGGATTTTGGGCAAAATTCGAAATGATTTTCTTTATGCTGCTCCCCTTCCTAACTGTAATGGTTGGCTTATCTAACTTAGCCACCTTAATCTTTGCAATTTTTCATTTGCGACTATTCATTGGATTATTTATTTTCTTAATTGCCATTAATCTGTTACTTGCATACTACATGGGAGTCAAATACTGCCAAGATGCCCGGCAAGTTAACCTGAAGATTCTTTTCAGTTGTGCCGGCATGATCATCTATAACATTATTTTATTTCCTGCAATTATCATTGCATTCTATCGTAAGATAACAGGTCAACAAAAATGGATTAAGACTGCTCATGGGCAAGACAATGTCACGGAATCATAAATGAAAGGATTAAATTAATGAAAAAGAATAATAAATTAACATTAGCCATTGCCGCTTTAGGTTTAGGCTTATTCATGAGTCCAAATGTTGCTAATGCAGATCAAGTCAATGCTTCATCTGCAAACAGCAGCGTTGCAACTAGTGAAATCTCATCACAAACTAATACAACTAAATCAAACTCAGTCAGTTCTGCAGTAGAATCATCATCTGTCTCAACTGCTGCAGTTTCCTCAAAGCAAGCAGTTGTCTCAAGCCAAAAGGATTCAACTGCAACTCAAGCAACAGTTGCTAGCTCAGCAAGCCAATCATCTGTTGCTAATACTGCTAGTGAAACAAGCACTGCTAATAAGGCTAACCAAACAAACACTGCTAGTGAAGCATCTACTGCTAATAAGGCCAGCCAAGCTGGTACTGCAACTACTGGCACTGTAGCACCTACTGCTCCTACAGCTGGCACTGCCGGAACCGCTGGTACTGCTCCTACGGCACCTACTGCTGGAACCGCTGGTACTGCCGGTACTGCTGGTACTGCTCCTACGGCACCTACTGCTCCTACGGCACCTACTGCTGAAACCGCTGGTACTGCTGGCACTGCCGGTACTGCTGGCACTGCCGGAACCGCTGGTACTGCCGGAACCGCTGGTACAGCACCTACTGCTCCTACGGCACCTACTGCTGGAACCGCTGGTACTGCTGGTACTGCTGGCACTGCTGGTACTGCTGGCACTGCCGGTACTGCTGGCACTGCCGGTACTGCTGGCACTGCCGGAACCGCTGGTACTGCTGGTACAGCACCTACTGCCCCTACAGCACCTACTGCTCCTACGGCACCTACTGCTCCTACAGCACCTACTGCTCCTACGGCACCTACTGCCCCTACGGCACCTACAGCACCAAACAAGCCTGATACACCAAACAAGCCGGACACACCAAACAAGCCGGATAATCCTTGCACACCACATCACAAGGTAATTATCATTATTCACAAGTATGTCTGCTATACATGGTCAACAGTAGAAACACGATACTGTGTAACTCCTTGTGGTCAAATTATTGTTCACCGCTATGTAGTATTACACCACGCATATCGTGTTGTTGATGCTGTGATTGTAATTAACGACTAAGAGGTTTGATTAGTATCCTTTCTCCTTAACTTTTCTACATTCTAGCTCCATTTGTTTCAAATAATGAAATGAATGGAGCTTTTTTTACTACAAAAAAGATTGCAGTTAAACTCACTGCAATCTTTTGATATTCAATATTTACATCTAGATTAGTCTAAATCTTTGCCATTCGATTCAATTACCTTTTTATACCAATAGAATGAATCTTTTCTTGAACGCTTCAAAGTTCCTTCACCCTGGTCATTTTTATCAACATAAATCATTCCGTAACGCTTATCCATTTGGCCTGTACCGGCTGAAACTAGGTCGATACATCCCCATGGAGTATAACCCATTAAATCAACTCCATCTAAGTTCACGGCTTTTTCCATTTGTTCAATATGACTTCTGAGGTATTCAATCCGATATGAATCGTGAATTGAACCATCTGTTTCTACTTTATCAAAAGCTCCTAATCCGTTTTCAACAATAAATAATGGTTTATGATAACGATCAGTTAACAAGTTTAAAGCATAGCGTAAACCCTTAGGATCAACAGTCCAACCCCAGTCTGTTTGCTTGAGATATTGGTTAGCTACTGTAACTGCATCAATATCATG